>CAYUIZ010000044.1:10147-21911 GCA_964444885.1 uncultured Sphingobacteriaceae bacterium
CGATGCTGGATTTACGTATCGCATTACTTCCGTATATTGCAGGCGGATTAAAACAATTGCCCCCGAGGCAGGTTCTTATCCATATTAAATGTTCAACCCAGTTATCAACGAATTAACAGCCATGAAGAAATTAGTTGTTCCTTTCATGTTTGTCGCCCTGTTTGCCTATGCATGCGGAGGCGGCACCGAGAACCAAACGGATCCTCAAGAAGCTTTTTATAAAGAATGCCTGGATAATATGGAGGCGACCCACAGCGATACCTACACGGGCGAAGTGCGCGACGAGTATTGCAAATGCGCCGCCGCCACCTATATGGAAACCTTCAGTGCCAATGACCGTTCGCTGATGGGCTATGGCATGTCTACAGAACAAACTGCGAAATACGAAGCCGCCTTGGTCCCCTGTCGGGAGAAGCTGGAAAGCCAGCGATCAGTCGAGCCAGAAGAGGCTGCCAATCCGACCGAGTAGGGTTCGGACACTTCTGTTTTCCGTTTTTCCTGCCTGGCCGGGGCTTGGCGCCTTCCGTTATCGGCGTCGTCTTCGCCAACCGGATGGCGTGCTTATGGAAAATGGCCGTCTTGTGCATCTTAATTAAAAGAGCAGGCACAATTCGTGGGGCGCATTGTGCGATGGGGAACACAGCAGGATGAACAACATGCAACGGTATTTCAATTCGTAAAACACAACGATCTTGCACGACGAGCAACAGCTTTTGGAAACTTATCGCCACAGCGGGGATATCAAGCTCCTGGGCAAGCTGTACGAACCGTACATGCCGTTGGTGTATGGGCTGTGCTTCAAGTATTACAAAAATCCGGAGCGCAGTGAAGACGCCGTCATGCAGGTTTTTGAATTGCTGATACCCAAGTTGCGACTGCACGAAGTCACGAATTTCAAAGGCTGGCTGTATTCCGTCGCGCGCAATTATTGCTTGATGGACCTTCGGGCCGATGGCAAACAGCAACTCGTGGATATCGAGGCTTACCAAGCGGAAAGCGATCGGGTACTGCGCCAATACCATGATGGCGGCATCCAGGAAGGCCAGCTCGCGCTCATGGAGTCGTGTATCGGTCAGCTTAATGAAGAACAGCAGCTTTGCATCCGCTTATTTTACCTCGAACAGAAATGCTACAAGGACGTAGCCACCGAGACCGGTTACGAACTCAATAAGGTCAAAAGCTACATACAAAATGGCAAGCGCAACCTCAAGATTTGCATGGAACGGCAACAGCAAGAACGCTGAGGAGGCGCGCAATAGCTAATAGGAATTTTAAAAATGGAAGGCAGTTACCATATCATTCGCATTCAGCGCTATCTCAATGGTGAATTGAGCAAGGACGAGATGTACCAACTCGAACGGGACGCGCTGGACGACCCGTTTTTGCAGGACGCGCTGGACGGATACCGCGCAGCCAATGCCGTCGACCACGGCCAATTGAGCTTGTTGCAGCAACGGCTGGCCACGCGGGTAGCAGGGCAGCAGGAGAAACGCAATTCGTTCTTTTTTGGTGTGCAACGCCTCGCAATCGGGGCAACAGCGTTTGTGTTGTTCGTCACGGTGTGCATCTTGTTTTGGATGCGTACGCAGGTGCAGCCAGCGCCTCTATCGAAAGAGGTTGAGGTAGAACTGCAGGCCGTAGGCGAACGGGCGGCGGTCAGCGTACAGGCACAGGCAACGACAGGCCAGGACGCTAGTCCGGCCGACGGTTGGAACGTCTACCAAGAATACCTATCTGTGAATGCCAGTGTCGTGAATTATTCCGGCACGGTCGTGTTGGAGTTTGAAGTCGATGCCGATGGCAAGCCCGTACGAATCGCCGGCCAGGGAGCGGATAGTCCCATGATGGCCGAAGCCCAGCGTTTGCTTGCTGAAGGACCCCGTTGGACCGGCAAACACGGACGCGTGGCGTTCACGTTCAAAGAATAGGGCCATGCAGCACGGCCGCCGCCGCGCTGGCTCTTAGGCTTCTTCCCACCGGATTTTTTCCGCCACCGGGCGTCGGTTGCCCGCACGCGGGGCCTCGTCATGGTAACCCATGTAAAAGAAACCCAAACACTCTTCGTGGCGCTCCAAGCCGAGGAATTCGCCCATGTCCTTAATCGTACCGGGGCTACTCCAGTAGCCGCCAATCCCTGCTGCTGACGCAGCCAGCCATAGGTTTTGCACCGCACAGGCCGTCGCCGCCAGTTCTTCCCATTGCGGCACCACGCCACTGTATGACACCACGATGGCGATGACCGCGCCCGATTGCAACACCTTCTGCCGGGTGTTATCGTATTTTTTTTGTAGGAATTGTGCCTCGGGTGTGTGGGACTGGTACAAGGACGCCAGGTGATCGCCTAAGCGCTTCAATCCTCGCTCACGAAACACGATAAAGTGCCAAGGCTGGGTGAGCTTGTGCGTGGGGGCCGCGTTGGCGCACGCCAAGAGCTCCGTCAGCACGGGTTTGGTAATCTCGCGGCCGGTGTAGCTCGGTGGGAATACCGCACGGCGCGATTTAATCAGTTGGACAATCGTTTCAAAGTCGGTTGGTAGCATGGTAGAAAGATACGGAAAATCTGGTTGTTTTTAACGTGTATTCGCCTGCTCCTCCCAGAGCGCAGCGATGTGCAGGATGGTTTTGACAGCCGTTTGCATGTCCTGCACGGACACCCACTCTTGCCTGCCGTGGAAAGCGTGGCCTCCGGCAAAGATGTTGGGGCAGGGCAGGCCCATGAACGACAGGCGCGACCCGTCCGTGCCGCCCCGTATGCTACGCCTGATCGGTGTAATGCCCGTACGCCTGATGGCTTCCTCCCCGATTTCCATGATTTCGGGGTGTTGGTCCAGCACGTGCCTCATGTTGCGGTATTGCTCCTTGGTTTCCACGTGGCATTTAGAGCCGGGATATCGCACTAGGACAGCCTCCACGATGGCCTGAAGGGTTTTGGCGTGTTGCCGCAGTCCTTCATCCGTAAAATCCCGAATGATGAAAGACAGCACGGCTTGCTCTGCTCCGCCCGTAAGCTGCACGGGGTGCACGAATCCGTCGCGCTCATCGGTCGTTTCGGGTGATAGGCGGTCTTTGGGCAAGGCATGCAGAATGTCCCCAGCTATTTTAAGGGCATTTTCCATCCGTCCTTTGGCGAATCCCGGGTGGATGCCTACGCCCTCGATAGTTAGGGTCATCGCATCGGCAGAAAAAGTCTCGTCTTCGAGGGTGCCCACGGTTTCGCCGTCGACCGTGTAACCAAAATCGGCGCCCAGTTTGTTTAGGTCCAGTTTGTCAACGCCCGCACCGATTTCCTCATCCGGGGTGAACAGAATCTTGATGGTGCCGTGTTTGATTTCCGGATTTGCCAGCAAGAGGCGGGCTGCGTCCATGATGGCGGCGACACCAGCCTTGTCGTCTGCGCCGAGCAGGGTCGTGCCACTCGCCGTGATAATGTCATTGCCATACTGGTTGGTCAATTCGGGATGCTCCGCCGGACGGATTACCACGGTTGGGTCGTCGGGCAACACGATGTCCCCGCCTTGGTAGTTGGGGTGCACGATCGGCTTCACGTTGGTACCGGGCGCATCCGGCGACGTGTCTACGTGGGAGCAAAAGCAGACCACCGGCACTTGTTTGTCCGTGTTGGCGGGAATGGTTGCAAATACATAACCCCATTCGTCCAGGTAAGCATCGCTAACGCCCATCTCATGTAATTCGTTTACAAGCAGGCGGCTGAGGTCGAGTTGTTTTTCCGTCGATGGGAATGTGCTTGAGTCGGGATCCGACTGCGTGTCGATCTGCACGTATCGCTGGAAGCGTTCCGATACGGAAAAGTCGCTAATGTTGTTAATGATGTCTTTGCTCATGCGTTTAATATACCGAATTCCAGAGGCAAAGCTACGAATAATCTAAAGGGCGGCCAGCGCGAAAAGGTGACGGGGGTGCACGACAAATCCTCACAAGCCCGTGGTTGGTGTTGTCACCGACCACTTTCCCGGGTCTGGCGGTTGGTCATAAGACACAACCGCAGGTGAGAAGGGAAATATGTCGTGCACCCAGGTGACGGTCACGAAGATTTTGGCGCATGTTTTTGTCGCATAGCGAACAAAAACTGTGACAAAATCCAAGTATATCGTTAACAGCGGCTTCCCTAGGACGAACTGGGTCTCGTCCTGTTTTTCAACAGGACGACGGGTACGTCTGCAATGTTGAGCAGTCTTTTGCTGACGCTGTTGTGGAAAATCCGTTCGAAGAATCCGTAGTTGCGTGACGCCATGAGTATCAGGCCGATCTCGTGCTGGTTGACATAGTCAAATATACCGTATGCTTTGTCCTTATGTTGGCGAAGGATTTCAAACACTGGGTTTAAGCCGGCTAAGACGCCTAGCAGATGTTGTTGGGCGGCTTCGCTTTCCGGCGTCTGCCGATGCGCACCGTAGTCGACATGGATGATGTGGGTTTCGGCGCGAAGTTGTTGCGCCAGCCGCGTGATGCCGTCGACCGGCGTGGTGGTTTCCACTTCGCGGAGGTCGGTGGCGTAGACGACTTTTTTAACGGGTGAAAAGCGGTGGAAGCGGGGCACGATTAAGAGGGGCGCGGGCGCCGCGGCGGCCACGCTCAGGGTGTGCTGTCCGATCAGCATGCTGTCCGTGTCGGATAGGCCCGAAATGCCCATCACGATCATCGAAATCGAATGGTGGCTGGCCAGGCGTTCAATGCCGTCGCCTACAACGCGGTCATCGGCCTCAAACGTTATCGTGCCCCACGCGATGTTAGCGGGTATGCGCAGTTGCGCCACCATTCGCTCGAGGCGCTGGATGGCGGCCTGCCGGATGGATGCGGTTTCGGTTTCTGCGATATGCCGAGGTGTTTCCCGGTAGGAGTGGTAAAAAACGATTTGCTGGACGTCCAGGTCGCCAGCCATGTCCAGCCCGTACTGTGCGGCGGTGCGCGACACGTCAGAAAAATCGACCGGAATTAGGAAGCGCTTCATTCGGTTGGATTATGCCCAAGCCCGCGACGCCACATGCGCTTGGAATGCAGCTGTCGCCTCAGGCCGTTAATTCTTGTCTGCGTACTCGAATACCTTCTGTAGCAACGGCGTGGTGCGCGAACCGCCGATATTTTGCCGAATCCGCAACTCTTCCTGCGCTACTTGATGGAAAAGTCCGTCAATCGCCTTTCCGGTTACATATTTGTTCAGATCGGTTTCGATTTTTTCGTTTACGAGCGGCAGTTGGTTGTAACGGGTGACCACGTCACTCCAATACTTGGCCACGTTGTGGGCGCTCAGGGCTTTCTCGACGATGGGGCTAAACCGGCCCGCCAGGTCGTTTGTCGTCGTCCGCTTGAAAAATGCGGTGGCGGCGTCTTGCTGGCCGCTCAGCAGAATATTGGTGGCGTCGCGTATGGTGAGTTGCGACAGGGCAGAGGTAAAGACCGGAACGGCCTCGCTCACGGCACTTTCCGCGGCCCGGTTCATACTCGCGATAAAGTTGTCGGCCAGCGAACCCAGCCCGATGCCCCGGAGAGCACTCTCGATTTTTTGCGCCTCGGGCGGCATGAGGATTTTCACCGCGGCATTGCCGAGGAATCCGTCGGTAACGGCCAGGGACTTGATGCTTTTGTCCAGTCCTTGGCTGAGCGCCTGCTTGATGCCCGACGCGGCTTCGACGGAAGTGACGGTGCCTGGGCTGCCCGTACCCGAGGCGCCGGGCGTGCCGGGTTGGCCCGTGCTCAGCGGTTGCAGCGTATCACAACTTGATAGAAGAAAGAGGACGCAGGTCAGGGTTGCGATTAGGCTAATTCTCATGACGGATCTATTTAACTTAAATGAAGTTTTTTTGCAAAGTTAAGCAATGTGCGCCACAATCGGGTTGTGTTTTTTACCGAGTCCGCACGGAGCTCTCCCCGTGCAGGGCTAATAACTCACCTCCACGACGACCGGAAAGTGGTCGGAGGGCAGCTTGCCCAAGTAACTGTCGGTGAGTATCCCGAATCGTTCCACCTCGAAGGCGTCCGACACGAAAATGTGGTCGATCCGACGGTCGTTGGCCCGCGTGATGTCAAAGCCGGTGAATGTCCCGTTAGGCGCGTAGGGTTCATCCGCCAGTTCGTAAGCATCTTGGACAATGCCGCTGTTGTGTAGCAGGGCGTAGCTTTCGTTATGTTGGTCTACGTTAAAATCACCGGTGATAATCATGGGTAGTTCGGAACCGATTGCCTTAGCTTGTTCCAGGATGAGCTTCGTGCTGTTCTTGCGCGCCTCGACGCCCACGTGGTCAAAATGCACGTTGAACAGCAGGAAGGTAAATCCCGTTCGTTTGTCTTTAAATTTGCCCCACGTGCATATCCGTGGCAGGGCGGCATCCCAGCCCTTATTGGGGTAGCTCGTCTCCTCGCTCAGCCAGAAATTTCCGTGCTGAAGCAAATCAAACAGGACGGTGTTATAAAAAATGGCGGCATATTCGCCTTTTTCCTTTCCGTCGTCGCGGCCTACGCCGATATATTCAAAGCCTTCCAAACCCGTATGGACGTCTTCGAGCTGATGCTTAAACCCTTCTTGGGTGCCGAAGATGTCAAATCGGTGGTATTTAATCTGGTTGATCAGATGCGGCGACCGTTGCTGCCACCGGTTGCCGGTGTCGGAAGGGGTGTCTAGCCTGAAATTATACGTGGCCACATTAAACTGTTGGGCATACGCCGTGGATAGGCAGCATAAGGCAAGTGCTAAAGCAAGATATCTATACATAGTGGTTGTTTTTATTTCGGATTAACGTTCGGCCAATACGTCGAACAGCAGTTCGGGCTCGTCGGTTGTGATGAATTCAGCTTGCTGGTCGAGCAGGCGCACCATTTCCTCGCGGGTATTGACGGTCCAGGCGTTGACGGCCAAGCCGACGTCTTTTGCTTCCCGAAGCCAAGTGGGCTGTCTGTCGCGGAATACCGTAAAATGGTAATCCAGCCCGAAAAATCCATCTTCTTTGGCCTGCTGGGGCGCCACATCGCCGTTCAGGTACCACACTTTGGCATTCGGGTCTATCTCGATGATGCGTTTGGCACCGTCGTAGTCAAACATGATGTACTCGATCCATTTTTCCGCTCCCAGTTCCTTAACCAGCGCCACGGCTAAATCCGCGGAGTGCTTCGTTCTTTCTTTGCCAAGTTTGGAGGTCTTTAGCTCAAAAATAAGCTTTGTTTTTTGCTGCTTCATCCCCTCGATGATGTAATCGCGCGCGGTCGGAATCGATTCGCCATTGGGCAGTTTTTTGGCCAGTAGTTCTTCGTAGGTCGATGTCGCTACATCGATGCCCAAGAAGTCCGCATCGTGATTGACCACGAGGACATCGTCTTTGGTCAGGTGCACGTCAAACTCGGTGCCTGCGCAGCCTAGCCGGATTGCCTCGTGCAAGGCGGCAATGGAATTTTGCGGAAGTCCTTGGGTCTTCCACGCACCGCGGTGGGCGATAACCGGATTGTCCATAAATTGGGGGGATGATGCGCGCCTGGTGGTGCAGGCTGCAAGTGATAAGGTAGCGGCTGTGAGTATGAGGAGAATACGTGCAGAGGTGTTCATGGTGCTGGTTTTGTGCTTTAAAAGTGTCGTGTTTGGCGTTTAATCGGGGTTAAAGATAATCAAAAAATGGAACCCGCTGGGCGTTTTTGGGATGTATAACCGACGGTTTTATCAGAACACTAAGATGGCGTTTGCTACGCTGCGTTCGCCGCCATGGTCAAAAATCTTGTTGTCTGAAGGGTAGTTAACGATTCCGGTCTCATTTTTCCCGTTGATGTACAGCGCTGTGGATCCGCCTCCATCGAGATTCAAAGCCTCGTGTGCGCCTGTCTGGCGCAGAAGGAAAGCCAGTTCAGGCAGGCTCATGCCGTGGGCGCGCGCATTTCGTCCATCGACGGTCACTAAGATAACTTTGCCGTCAGCAGTAATTCCCACCGCCGAACGCGGATGGCGGTTGTTGTTGAATGCATTTTTCCCGAGGGGAACTTCCACGCCATCGCGGAGCAGCACCGGGCCACAGACCATCACGTTGTCCGCCAGTATCAGCTTGTCCCAGCCGACGGCTTGCGGATCGCCGGTGATGATGGACACTTCCTGCCTGTCGACGACAAGCGCGCCATTGGCCCGCTCGTGGTTTTGTCCATTGGGAAGCAGCAGGCTGGTTTCATTAACTACGGTGCCGTCAATTTTGAGGAAAGTGACCGAACCGCCTTCTTTCATGTTAAAAAAAGTGGCGTTAATGCCAGCCTGCGCGCCAGCTTTGGTGGCGAATGTACTGGTCAGCGCCAGCCCATCCGCCAGTCCTGCGAAAGCGAGGCGCCGTTCGGGAACAGCAAGGTCGATTTGCAAGATATTGACTTGCTGTTCGGAGTCAAACAAGTCGCTAAAGTGGGCGTGTTTCCAATCCAAGCCGGGCAGAAGCTGTTCCGATTGCCACTGTGCCCTCGCCAGTGCGAGGGAGTCCGCAGGTGTTTGGGCCAAGGATAGCAGGGGCAAGAGACAGAAGACCCCAATCATCCACCGATAGCTTGATTTAGCGAAATTGTCCATATCTGTGTTTGTTTTGTCCGCGAGCAAGGGCGAAGGAATCGGCATAGTTAGCAATCTACCATAAAGAAAAGTAAAATCCATTGTAACTTTATTGGCACACATCAATCAAAGCAACAAACAATACGCTAGCCAATGAACACGAGTAGGGGGGTGTGGTTTTCGCGATGGCCAATCGAATTGGCGTGCTGGGTGCTGGCTTTGGTGTTGCTGTATTTTTCCAATCCGGAGGTGCACCACCATACGCTGTGTCCCTTGGGGGCGGCGGGGCTGGATTGGTGTCCGGGATGCGGGTTAGGGCGTTCGGTGGCGTTGCTGTTGCAGGGCGATGTGCTGGCGTCTATCCAGATGCATGTGCTGGGCATACCCGTCTTTGGTGTTTTGGTGTATCGAATATGCACCTTGGCCAAAAAGGAGTTGATAGTAGTAAAAAAGAAACTATATGGATCGTCGTAATGCATTTTTGTCCCTCCCTGGCGTGTCGCCCGAGGAAATCGCCTACCTGCAGCCGCTGACGGCTAATTTTTCGGACAATGAATTCCGGGATTTTATGGCGATTTATGCCGGCAAACGCAAGAAAGCACAGGATATTTTGCTGTTTACCTTATTGGGTTTCATTGGCATTGCCGGAATACAGCGTTTTGTGGTCAATCAGATTGCCATGGGTGTCGTCTATTTTCTGACGATCGGGTTTTGCTACATCGGCACCATCGTCGACCTGATCAACCACAAGAGTCTGACGGAGGAGCATAACCAGCGAATGGCCCAAGAGGCGGCCATGCTGGTCGGAAGGGCTTTTTAGTCCGCTATCCCTTCAGGCTCGGTGCCTTGCCAGTCGGCATAAAACTGGTCGAGAAACTGTTCCATGAACTGGTGGCGACGCTCGGCCAGCCGCTTGGCCGCGGGGGTATTCATTTTGTCTTTCAACAAGAGCAACTTTTCGTAAAAGTGATTAATCGTCGGGGCCGTGCTGTTTTTGTACTGCTCCTTCGACTGGTTTAGCGCGGGCGCAATATCGGGGTCGTATAGCGGACGGTTTTTGTAGCCGCCGTAGTGAAATGCGCGGGCGATGCCGATGGCGCCGATGGCGTCCAGCCGGTCAGCGTCCTGCACGATTGCCAACTCGGGGGAATGGAATTCTACCGTCCCTAAGCTCGCTTTGAACGACATGTTGAGAATAATCGCTTTCACGTGCTCGGTGGTGCTGGCGTCCACGCCCAGGCCGGTAAGGAATTGGGCTGCTTTCGCTGGCCCCAGCGATTCATCGCCGTCATGGAATTTGCTGTCAGCAATGTCGTGGAGCAAGGCTGCCAGTTCGCAAACCAGGCGGTCGGCTTTTTCGAGGGTGAGCAGCAGTTTGGTGTTGTTCCATACCCGGAGGATATGCCACCAGTCGTGGCCTGATTCGGCGTTTTCGAGGCTTTTTCTGACGTACGCCGCAGTTTGTTCTAGGTAGGTTTGGGCGGTTTCGTCCAAGCTATTCGGCAGGGGCTCGTCTCGTTCCATCATACAATTCGTACTCCAGTAGGCGGCAGTCGAGTTTGCCGTTATAGAATTCAATTTTCCGCGATGCCCGCAGTCCTATTTTCTTAGCCAAGTCCGGGTTGCCGGTAAACACGTAGCCGGAATACCCTTTGCAGGATTGTTTCATGAAATCGCCCATGCGCTGGTAGGTTACTTCCAGGTTGGCGTGCGTGCCCAGTCGGTCGCCATATTCGGGGTTGAACACCACGACACCGGGTTGGTCGGGTATTTCCGTGTCGGCAAAATCACAGACAGCAAAGGAAATCATACGGTCTACGCCGGCGGTTTTTGCGTTGGCCTCGGCAATCGCGACGGCTTCTTTGGAAATGTCCGTAGCAATAATCCGGATATCGGCTTTCTTGTCGACGGCGTCTTTCAGTTTGCGCCGTTCGGCGAAAAACACCTCCTCGTCGTAGCCGAGGATATGCATGAAGGCGTAGTTCATCCGAAACAGGCCAGGCTTGCGCCCTGTGGCGATAAGTGCAGCCTCGATGGCGAGTGTTCCAGCGCCGCACATGGGGTTGACGAAGGGGGATTTCCGGTCCCATTTGCTTGCGTAGACAACGCCCGACGCTAGGGCTTCCAGCATGGGTGCCTTGCCCGGATGCTTGCGGTAGCCGTGCTTAGCAAGGGTTTCGCCGGAGGTGTCCAGGAATATCTCGGCAAGGTCATCCTGCCAGTAGAGGTGTACCACCGTCCTGTGCAGGTCGGGCCCGCTATCCGGGCGCAGGCCTTTGCGCGACTTGATGCGGTCGGCAATAGCGTCCTTCACCTTCAAGTTGGCAAAAAGCGGCGTCGTTATCGTCGGGTTGTTGACGTTTGAGGTGACGGATACGTAACCGTCAAACGCAATTAGTTCCTCCCAAGGCAGGCCCAATAGCGCTTGGTAAAGCGCTTCGCCGTCTTTCGCAGTGAAGGAGCCGATGGCATAGAGCACTTGGCTGGCGCATCGGAGATTGAGGTTCAGGCGGATACAGTCATTGACCGAAACATTGAGCTCCACGCCGGTGTGGAAAGCCCGTTTAATGGTAAAACCAAGCTCCGTCACTTCGTCTTGCAAGTAGGGCGAAAGCCGCTTGTTGCACGTGATGATTGTCTTGCTGGGGGTGTTGAAAACTTCCATGTGATTTTGGCAAAGTTAGTCATTATTGTCCGCTAAAATTGTGTAGTTTTACGGTTTAATAAAATAGTTAAACATGGAAATACGAGGTAAAGTGCACGAAATAGGTGAGGTGCAGCAGGTCACGGACACATTCAAGAAAAGAGATCTAATTGTTGAGTATGCGGAAAACCCGCAATTCGTCGAGTATATTGCTTTTGAGGCTACGCAAGACCGGACCGCCATATTCGACAACTTGAGCGTGGGCGAAGAGGTGGAAGTTTCCTTCAACCTGCGTGGCCGGCCGTGGACCAACAGGGAAGGCGTCACAAAATATTTTAACTCATTGGTGGCTTGGCGCGTCAACAAAGTGACGACGACACCCGTACCGGGTTCGGTTGGCACGACTGCTCCGCAGACGCCTCCGCCGCCAACCGTTGACATCTCGTCCGAAGAAGGCAAGGATGACGATTTGCCGTTCTAGTCGATAAGCCTATAGTTTTTTGCGATGTAATTTGGGTTGCCTCAAGAAATTGGGGCAACTTTTTTTGTGGCTTACTGTGTGCGCTTGAAATGCATTCGGTGGCCGTCGCTGGAAAGAA
>CAYUIZ010000045.1:0-21602 GCA_964444885.1 uncultured Sphingobacteriaceae bacterium
TTGCCCACCACAATCGTGATCTTAGGCACTACCGAATTGGCGACTGCATTGACCATCTTGGCGCCATCCTTGATGATGCCACCGTGTTCTGACCGGCTGCCTACCATGAAGCCTGTGACGTCCTGGAGAAACACCAACGGGATTTTCTTTTGATTGCAATTCATGATAAAACGCGTGGCTTTATCCGCCGAATCGGAATAGATCACTCCTCCGAATTGCATCTCCCCTTTCTTGCTCTTAACCACTTTGCGCTGATTCGCTACAATCCCGACCGCCCAGCCGTCTACACGCCCTAGCCCGCAAATAATAGTCTGCCCATATAGGGCCTTATATTCTTCAAATTCGGAATTATCGACCAAACGCTGGATGATTTCCAACATATCATAGGGCTTTTCGCGCGATGCGGGCAAAATACCGTAAATCTCCTGTTCGTTCAGCGCTGGCAGCGCGGGTTTAACACGGTCAAAGCCCGCATCTTGGGGCTTGCCCAGCATGCTCATGATCTTGCGGATGGAATCCAGGCAGGACTTATCATCAGGGTGCTTGTAATCCGTCACGCCGCTGATTTCGCAATGCGTGGTGGCGCCCCCCAGCGTTTCGTTGTCGACCGCTTCGCCGATGGCCGACTTGACCAAGTAGGATCCTGCCAGAAACACCGAACCCGTGCCGTCGACGATCATGGCCTCATCGCTCATTATGGGCAGGTAAGCGCCCCCTGCCACGCATGCGCCCATGATCGCGGCAATCTGCACGATTCCCTCACTGCTCATGCGGGCATTATTGCGAAAGATTCGGCCAAAATGTTCTTTATCAGGAAAAATTTCATCTTGCATCGGCAGGTAAACCCCAGCCGAGTCAACCAAGTAAATAATGGGTAAGCGGTTTTCCATCGCGATTTCCTGCGCCCGCAGGTTCTTTTTGGCAGTCATCGGGAACCAAGCGCCGGCTTTAACCGTCGCATCATTGGCCACCACAACGCACTGCCGACCTGCAACGTATCCAATGCCGGCCACCACGCCCGCTGAGGGACACCCACCCTGTGCGCCATACATTCCATCCGCAGCCAACGCACCGATCTCCAGCCAGGGCCGGTCCTCGTCCAGCAAATAGGATACGCGTTCGCGCGCAAGCATCTTGCCTCTAGCCTGATGCTTCTCGGCCGCTTTCGCGCCCCCGCCTGCATACACCTTGAGCAACTTCTTTTTCAGCGCGTACAACGCCTGTTTGTTTAGATCCTCGTTTTGGTTAAATTCTAAGTCTATCATTGTCTGCAAGATACGCTATTGACCCGTGATTTCCCAACGCCTACCAAGGCAAAACGACGTGATCCCGGTCTGGATAGCACAAACAAACCGGTCACAACCTTGTTTTACTCCCAAAAAAAGCACAGATTGTCCTTTGGCCCACCCCGGATACCGGCAAAAAAAAAATTGATTGCCGGGTTACCTTTTCGGATGAGCCGTATTAAGCTAGTAACAAACACATATGTTTTAACCAAAAAAGGAAATTAACAATGAAAAATTTATTCAAATTCGGTTTTTTAGGTCTGTTCATCACTGTAGGTGCTGCGGCTTGTAACTCTACTTCTACTACGGAGGACGAAGCAAACATCGACTCGTTGGAAACCATCATCGAAAGCGAAGTAGAAGCAGCTCAAGATTCTATCGATTCTTTGGCTTCTGAAGCAATCGACTCATTGGAAGCAGTGACTCAATAGTCACCAACCGAATCATAAAAAGACCCGGACCGGAAACGTTCGGGTTTTTTTGTTTTAGTGCGAGAGCTTACAACCGGACCTGCATCCCTTCCTGCGCAAAACGGTGGCGGAGCGTTGCCGAGCGGGCTAGCATTTCATCACCGAGATGCGTCAGCAACAGCTGCTTGCACGACAAGTGGTGTTCATTTTCCAACAACGTCACGTAGTCGAGATGCGTATCGGATTTCATGTCGTAGAAATTACACTCGCAGATAAACAAATCGGCATCTTGGGCAAGGGTAGCCAGCACGGGGGTCCAGCACGTATCCCCCGAATATCCAATCACCTTATTGCCGATAAGGAGGCGCAATCCGTGCGGAAGAGCTGCTTCGGTATGCACGACCGGATAGGCCGCCACCCGCCCGCCGGGGATCGCAAGGAATCGGCCCGTGGCGGGGTAATCGACAAACCGCAAATCAAGCGTTTTCCACCCGTCCGTATCGGGATACAGTAGGTCGAGCAAGGCCGTCACGCGCTGTTCGCCGCCCGGAGGCGACACAATCGTCAGGGGCTTGGTACGCTGCTGCACGCCGCACCGCAGCAAAAGATACGGAAGCCCGCCGTAGTGGTCGCCGTGGAAATGGGAAATCAGCACCGTGTTGATGTCATCCAGATCCACGCCATACCGCGCGAGGCTGGTCAACACCGTGGCGCCACAATCGAGAAGCAGGCCGCCTTCTTCGCTTTTCACATAGAAACAAGCATGCAGGCGTCCACCCGAAGCAAAAGCATCGCCGCACCCCAGCACACTGACCGTCACGTCCATATATATACGAAATAAGGGAACGCCGGCTACAGCAGGGTAAGAATCTCGTCGCTCAAGGGATCTACCTTCGAACGGAACCGGTGGGTAAGACGGCCGTTTTCATCAACCAGGAACTTCTCGAAATTCCAGTTGATCTCGCCGGTAAAGCTGGTGTTTTCCGCCGTTGTCAGGTATTGGAACAAGTCGGATATATCATCGCCCTTGACGCTGGACTTTTCGGCCAGCAAAAAGGTGACGCCGAAATTTTTCTCGCAGAACGTTTGGATTTCTTCCGCCGTACCGGGCTCCTGGCCACCAAAATTGTTAGCCGGGAAACCAATGACCACCAGCTCGTCGCCATACTGCTCAGACAGGGCCTGCAAACCGGCGTATTGCTTGGTAAACCCACACTCGGACGCGGTATTGACCAGCAGCATTTTCTTACCCTTGAAACCGGCTAGGTCGACGGTTTTGCCATCAATGGAGGTAACCGTAAAGTCGTGCACACCTTTATCTTGGCCTGCAAACAGACTGAGCAACATAATGAACAAAGCCATAATCATCTAAATTTTTAAAAAAAACGTCAGCCCGTGGAGAACATCCCAGGTGTTGGCTTACATGGATATTTCGTATTTTTTTTCGCGTTCGAATATAAATTTGAACAATTCCTCGATCGGGCTTTTCAATATCGTGCCCACCTCAACGCCGTAATGGGCGCAGGCTGGCCGAAGATGCCCTTGGAAATGATAAGCAATGGAGCCCACAAAATGACAAACGTACTCTTTGTGGTCTTCGAGGGTAGTAATGTTGGTGCGGATATACTCGCGGAAGCCGCTTTTCAGCAAATCGGCTACAAAGGGATGCTCAAGATGATCGGCCATGAAAGGCACGAACGATGCCAGATAGACGTTCGGTGTCGGCCGCTGGTATACGTGCTTGATGACCACCTCCTTGGTGAGCCGGTACCGCTCGCCAAAGCTCGCTGCCAAGTCTTTGGGCATGGTGCCATAGAGGTATTGCGTGACCAAGTGCTTGCCAAACCACGCGCCGGAGCCTTCATCGCCCAGCACATAACCGATTCCCTGCTTGCTGGGCACCACGTTTTCCCCGTCGAAGAAACTCACGTCAGACCCGGTACCGAGCGTGGCAATATAGCCTTTGCGGTCGCCACAGGTCGCATACGCCGACCCGAGCAAGTCGTTCTCGATGGAAACAAACGCATTGACAAATAGCTGGGAGAGCGCATTGGACACCATCTCCCGCCGATCGGGGCTGGAACAACCTGACCCGAAGAAATACACTTCGCTGATTTCTTCGGCGTAAGGTATGACTTCGGGCACATCTTGAATGACACGCGCGATCTCTTTCTCGCTGACGAAAAACGGGTTCAGGCCCTTGGTCGAAAACGAAAGGGGCTTGCTGTCCGGCAGCGCTAACATCCAGTCGGACTTTGACGAGCCGCTATCTGCTACTAATATCATATCTGCATCGGGTTCCTCAATCTAAATAGGTGACCAAATTTAGTGATTCCCCGGGGATATCGCAAGGGGTTTCGTAGGGCGCACGACAGATTTCCGTTATTGCGGAAAACGTCGCCTAAATTATATCGACGAGGTATAGCATGCCCCCAACTTGATTCGGGGAGGAGTATGAATCCGGAAATCCCCTTTTCGTTTATTAACAGCCTTACTTCTTGGTCAGTACCCTTAATAGTTTCTTTGAATGTCTGGCAGGGATCTTTTTCTTTCACGAGTTTCCCGTTGACGGCATGCTGGAAATCATCCGTCCTAAGCTCGTTTGGGTAGACCTCCAACTCATACTGTTGGCCAAATAGTTCAACCTTTATTTCAAAACCATCTTCGTCTGTAAGTGAATACGCAGCCTCATCCCTGGGAAATTCATGGGTTCGTAGTTTGTGAGATCGTTGTCCAAAATGCGCTAGTCGGCTTCATCCACGGTCGTCTTGGTTCTTTTCAGCAAAATACTTTTTCTTTTCATGGTAGCTGTTGGTTAGTCTTAAAAAAGCGATAAAATATGACACTATTCGAATTTAATAAAACTCAATTCGATCTCAGTGGATACTGCATCAACTTCTTCGGGGTACACCAAGATCCGACCGCTAAAGGCGATGTTTCTTGCCCCATCTTCCTCCATCTCAAAATCCTCAGGCATGTTGCATACGATCAACGGCAAAAAGCCGGGTAAAACGCGACGCCATTTTTCTGTTTTTTTAAAACGCGCCATTAGGGTCGAATGGTTTGGACTTTTTCCCTTACAAATTTGCGGCCTGTGATCCCCCCGCGCCCATAGCCGAGACCGTTCCCCTTTTGGCGTTTATGGCGAATAGCCAGTATGTTATATAGGGCCAAATGACCGATTCCAAAAAAACGCTAGGTATCGTTTTTAATACAATTATGCCTAATTCCGTGCTTTGTATCTATATTCGCTAGTAGAAACTAACCATTAGCCATACGAATTAAAACGACGGCCCGGAAGGCTTCACGGACTAGCCAACCACTAAAATCAGTAGCGTAATATGACCATCACGACGAAAACAATCCTCATTACCCTAGCAATCAACCTGTTTTTGGGTGCTTATGCCCTGGCCCAACACATCCCCAGCCCCAAGGAGCATTTCGGCTTCCATATCGGCGATGATTACCAACTGGCCAACTACACGCAAACCGAGGCCTACTTCAAAAAACTGGCCGCGATATCCGACCGTGTTCTTATCGAACGGGCTGGCGAAACCTCCGAAGGCCGCGATCAGCACCTGCTCATCGTGTCATCGCCCGAAAACTTGGCCAAAATACAGCATTACAAGTCCATATCCGAGCAAATGGCCCGTGCGGAGATCGATGATGCCCAAGCACGGCTGTTGGCCGAAACCGGCAAACCTGTCGTGTGGATTGACGGTGGCTTGCATTCTACGGAGACCGTGGCCACACACCAGCTTACCGAAACCCTCTACCTGCTGCTGAGCCGCGATGATGCAGAAACCAAGCGCATACTCGACGAGGTCATCATCCTCCTGTTTCATTGCAATCCCGACGGCCATGAACTGATATCGGATTGGTACATGAAGGATGAAGATGTCACCAAGCGCAACAAACGGACACCCACCATGTACCACAAGTACGTCGGGCACGACAACAACCGCGATTTCTACATGAACAACCTCAAGGAGACGACCACGATCTCCCGCCTGCAATATATCGAATGGAATCCCCAAATCATCTATAACCACCACCAAACGGCGCCCGCGGGCGCCGTGGTGGCCGGCCCGCCCTATCGCGACCCGTTTAACCACGTGATTGACCCGCTCCTGATTACCGGCATTGACGGTGTTGCTGCCGCAATGGTGAACCGGCTCAACCAGGAGGACCGGCCCGGCTACACGCGGCTGAGCGGCTCGGTATATTCTACGTGGTGGAACGGTGGCCTGCGCACCACGCCCTATTACCACAACAGCATAGGCATCCTGACGGAGATCATCGGCGACCCTACCCCCTCGCAGGTGCGACTGGTACCCGACCGACTAATCCCAAACAATGCCACGCCAAACCCCGTCATACCCACGGATTGGAACTTCAGGACGTCGATCGATTACTCCGTGTCCCTCAACTACGCCATTCTGGACTACGCTAGCCGCTACGGTGACCAGCTACTATATAACATGTACAAAATGGGGCGCAACTCGATCGAACGCGGCAGCCGTGACTACTGGACGCACCGGCCAGCCCACATTGACCAGATCAAGGCGAACTACGAGGCCGACCAAAAAAATACCGAGGGCAATGCGCCCAGCAGCCGTGGTGCTATCCCCACCCATTATTTCGAACAGGTGTTTGCCGATCCGGCCCGACGCGATCCCCGCGGTTTTATTATTCCCGCTGACCAGACCGACTTTGCCCGTGCCGTGGATTTCGTCAATGCGCTGATCAAATCGGGTGTCCAAATCCATGAGGCGACGGAAGACTTTTCCGTGAACGGCAAGACATACCCCAAGGGCTCCTATGTTGTCCTCGCCGCGCAGGCGTTCCGGCCGCATGTGCTGGACATGCTGGAGCCACAAGACCACCCCAACGACTTCCAATATCCGGGCGGACCGCCGGTGCGCCCCTATGACGCGGCTGGATGGACGCTCGCCTATCAGTTTGGGATTGACGTCGACCGCATTCTGGACGGATTTGACGGGCCTTTCAAAGCGCTGCCCTTGGGGGAACAGCAAACCCCGCCAGCGACAGACGTAACCCAATCGGCACAAGGCTATCTGCTCAGCACGGAAGTCAACCAATCTTTTGTGGCGGTTAACCAACTGCTCGCTGCAGGCATTCCCGTATACCGCACGGCCCAGTCCACGGCTAACCTTCCGGCGGGCACTTTCTACGTGCCAGCCCAAGGCCACCGCATCCTGCAAGACGCTGCCGCATCCCTCGGCGTGCGTCCCCAGCCGGCCGACGGCAGACCACAACATGCTGCGGCCATCAAGCCCCGTCGCATTGGCCTGTATGATTACTATGGCGGTTCTATGCCATCCGGATGGGTGCGCTGGCTACTCGAACAATACCGCTATGACGATGTTTCGATTGTCTATCCAACGGAAATCGACGCGGGCAAGCTGCATGAAAAGTACGACATTCTGCTGTTTATCGGCGGTGGCATCCCCGCGGCGAACGCCACAGGTGGGGCACGGGCCTCGAGCAACCAGACAGCGGGAATCCCGGACGCTTTCCACCACATGTTGGGCGCGTTCTCGCTTGACCAATCGCTGACCGCCGTCCAAGATTTCCTCGAGCAGGGCGGCACGGTGCTCAGCGTGGGCAGTGCGACCTCGCTAGGCTACCACCTTGGTTTGCCCGTGAAGAATGCACTGACGGAAACGGACGAGGAAGGGAACACCCGGCCACTGTCGGGCGAAAAGTTCTACGCCCCCGGCAGCGTGCATCAAATCCATGCCGCAACGGACGATCCGATTGCCTTTGGCATGCCACAAACCGTCAACGTGATGTCCAGCAATAGCCCGCTATTTGCGCTTGACCAAGCCGCAGGGGATTCAGGCATCAAAAAACTAGCTTGGTACGGCGCCGAAAACCCACTCAAAAGTGGCTGGATATGGGGTGCGGAACATCTCCACGATGGCGTGGCGGCGTACGCGGCACCGGTGGGAAAAGGGACGTTCTATGCATTCGGCCCCGAAATCACCTTCCGCGCCCAGTCGCACGGCACATTCAAGTGGTTATTTAACGCACTGTACACCACCCCATAATTCCGATCACCAAAAACCATTTGCATGCAACAGTTCATTCGTTCATTTTTCATCATACTGGCCATCGCGGGTATCACCACGGCCAACGCCCAGCAGGTTCCCACGCCCCAAGAGCACTTCGGCTTTTTTATCGGCCAGGATTACCGCCTCACCAATTACACCGATACGGAAGCCTATTTCAAGCGGTTGGCCCTTTCTGACCGCGTGCAGCTGGTTGACATCGGGGAAACCGAAGAAGGGCGGCGGCAATATATGCTCGTCGTTTCCTCGCCCGAAAACCTCGCCCAACTGGAAAAATATCGGGAGATTTCCCTCAAACTGGCCTTGGCCGCCGACTTGGATGAACAAGAGGCAAGGAAACTCGCCAAAGCGGGGAAAGCCATTGTATGGATCGATGGCGCCTTGCACTCCACGGAAATGGTCGGCACGCACGCGCTTATTGAAACCGCGTACCAATTGGCCAGCCGCACCGATGAAGAAACGCAATTTATCCTCGACAACACCATCATTCTGCTCGTACACGCCAATCCGGATGGCCACGAACTGACCGGCAACTGGTATATGCAGCGCGAAGACTCGACCAAACGGCGCATGGACATTCCCGTGCTGTACCAAAAATACATCGGGCACGACAACAACCGCGACTTCTACATCACGAACATGAAGGAAAGCCAGAACATGAGCCGGCAGCTTTTTGTGGAATGGATGCCGCAGATCATGTACAACCACCACCAAACCGCCCCCGCTGGCGCCGTGGTGGCTGGCCCGCCCTACGTCGACCCCTTCAACTACGCCATCGACCCGCTGCTGATGACCGGTATCGACGCCCTTGGCGCCAGCATGATCAACCGGCTGAATGCGGAGGACAAGCCCGGATTCACCCGCTTGCGTGGTTCACCCTTCAGCACCTGGTACAACGGTGGCCTACGCACGACTACGTATTTCCACAATATCATTGGGTTGCTGACCGAGATCATCGGCGGCCCCACGCCGGCGAACGTCCCGGTCGTTCCGAGTCGCATGTTGCCATCGGGCAATACCCCGAACCCCGTCATGCCCCAGGAAACCTGGCACTTTAAACAGTCGATCGATTATTCACTGTCCATGAACTACGCCGTACTCGACTATGCGGCACGCCATCGCGACCAGGTGCTGTACAACATCTACCGGATGGGCAGCAATTCGATCGAAAAAGGCAACCGGGATTCGTGGATACTCACGCCACGCACGATCGACCGGCTGGAGGAAACATACCAGCAGGACGTGGAAGCCGGAAAAATCGAAACGGCGCAGGAATCACAGTCGTTCGGCAACCGCAACCGCATCCCTTACAGCTATTACGAGCGGGTATTCAAAGACCCTGCACTCCGCGATGCCCGGGGCTACATCATTCCGGCCAGCCAGCACGATTTCGCGACGGCGGTTAAATTCATCAATGCGTTAGCCAAATCGGGGATTTTCATCCATCGAGCCACGGCCGATTTTTCGGTCGACGGGAAACACTATCCCGCCGGGTCTTTCGTCGTCAAAACAGACCAAGCCTTCCGGCCGCATATCCTCGACATGTTTGAACCGCAGGATTACCCCAACGACTTCCTCTATCCGGGTGCGCCTCCTACGCGGCCGTATGATGTGGCTGGCTGGACTCTCGCTTATCAGATGAACATTGAGTTTGATCGGATATTAGACGACTTCGATGGCCCCTTCGAGCGCTTGCCCCATGGCGAGCAACAACCCCCGCCTGCACCGGAAATCACTAAATCGGCCCAGGGATACCTGCTCAGTGCCGGCGTAAACGATTCTTATACCGCGGTCAATGCACTGCTGAAGGCTGGGATTCGAGTATTCCGCACCACCCAAGAAGTGCAGGGCCTGTCCGCCGGTTCCTTTTACGTGCCCGCCAACGGCTTAGCCACGCTGCAGTCGATCAATACGGAGTCTGGTTTCGTCGCCTTGCCAGCACGGTCCCGCCCAGCTGGTATCACGCCGGTAGCGCCGACGCGGATTGCCCTCTATGACCGATACGGCGGTTCCATGCCTTCCGGCTGGGTGCGCTGGATATTGGAACAATACGGGTATGACTATCAACTGCTGTTCCCGGCCGAAATCAACGCTGGTGGCCTCGATAAAAAATACGATGTCATTCTCTTTATCGGGCCGGGAATACCCGCCTATAACCCCACAGGCAACTCGCCGGGCCAACGGCGCACGGCGGATACAGACGACATACCCGAAGCTTACCGCCACATGGTGGGTGCGCTCGATACCGACGAGAGCATTGCCGCCCTACGGTCCTTTGCCGAACAGGGAGGCACGCTCGTTACCGTCGGTGCCAGCACCAGCCTCGCCTATCACTTGCAACTTCCCGTGTCTGACGCCCTCACGGAAATGACGGATGGCGAATCAGTACGCTTGCCGAGTGCGAAGTATTTTGTGCCGGGAAGCGTGGTGCGGATGCATGTGGACACGCAGCATCCCGCCAACGCAGGCATGAAGGCGGAGACGGATGTTATGTTTAACAATAGCCCGGTATTCCGGTTCCAGCCACGCGCGGCCGCGGCAGGCGTGGAAGCGCTGGCTTGGTTTGGCACGGAAAATCCCTTGCGCAGTGGCTGGGCGTGGGGGGACTCGTACCTACAAAATGGCGTCACGGCGTTCGTAGCGCCCGTGGGCCAGGGCAAGCTATACGCGTTTGGGCCCGAAATCACCTACCGCGCACAAGCCCATGGTACATTTAAGTTGTTGTTCAACACGTTATACGAGCAACCCTGATGAGTGAGATACGGCGTGGAAGCCGAGCGAGCGGGTGTGGCAGCTGCGTGCCGGCTCGCACGGTTTTGCCTGTCGCTTTTTTCGGCAAAATATGGATTTGAGAAAATTATACCCTACCTTAGCTATTGGAAAATAGAGGAACAGCTTTATGTTGAGTACAGTATTCGCATTTTTGAATATCGGAACGCCTGAGATGATGTTGATTATCGGCGCCGCGCTTTTGCTATTCGGGGGCAAGAAATTACCCGAGCTAGCGCGCGGCCTTGGCCGTGGCATTCGGGAATTTAAAGATGCCTCCGAGACGATAAAACGGGACATCAGCGACCAAATCAATAATTTCGAAAAGGACTTGGAAGTCGAGGACGTCATCGTCAAAGACGAAGACCTCCCGGCCAAAAAGCTTGAAGAGAAGAATCCGGCACAGAAAACACCTGCTTTCACGGCACCCGAAGGCACCTACCAGCACAATCCCGCCAGCCCAGCCGACTACTATGGCAGGCCCGACGTGCATTACGGCGGCTATCCAGCTACGGATCCGGTGACGGACAATACGCCTGCAAGCGACGACCAGCCCGAGGCGGCATCGGATGCCGACTCGTCCGAAGTGGCCAGCTCCACGCCCGTAAGCGAGGAAAAAAACGCCTAATCAGCCTTTGGCGCTATCGATATAACATTCCATACAGCACACCCATCGCAAACCCATCCTTCGTAATGCGGTATACCTAATCGCATCTTTTCATATATGACCCAGGAAAATATTATTGCCACCGAGCTTGGCCTACAGGGCAAGCAAGTGCGCAGCACCTTAGCCCTGCTTGACGAAGGCGCCACCATCCCGTTCATCGCCCGCTACCGCAAAGAAGCGACAGACGGCTTGGACGAAGTGCAAATCGCACAGATCAGGGACCGATCCATCCAACTCAAGGAATTGGAAAAGCGCAAGGAAGTCGTCCTAAAATCCATCACGGATCAAGGAAAATTCACTCCCGAACTGGAAGCGCTCGTACGCGATGCAGACACCATGTCGCGTCTGGAAGACATCTACCTACCCTACAAACCCAAGCGCAAGACACGCGCCAGCGTGGCCCGCGAAAAAGGGCTGGAACCACTGGCACAGCTTATCCTGCTCCAAGACGGCACGGACATTCGGCAGGAAGCGGACAAATACCTGAACGCCGAAGCCGGAATCACCACGGCTGAGGATGCGTTGGCGGGTGCACGCGATATCATCGCCGAAACCATAGCCGAAGATGCCGATATCCGCGCGAAGGCACGGCACGTGTTTCTCGAGAAAGGAAAGTTCGCTTCGCGCGTGGTGCCTGGCAAAGAAGAACTGGCACTCAAATACAAAGACTATTTCGAGTGGGCAGAGCCGCTGAAGACCGCTCCCTCGCACCGCGTGTTAGCGATGCGCCGGGGCGAGAAGGAGGAACTGCTTTATCTGGACGTGGTGGTGGAGGAATCTGACATCCTGCCTTTGCTTGACCATGCTTACGTGCACGGCGCCGGCGAAGCTGCCACACAAGTGCGGATGGCCATGCTCGACGGGTACAAGCGCCTCTTGCGCCCGGCGATGGAAACCGAAGTGCGCGTCCTCACCCGTCAACGGGCTGACGACGAAGCCATCCGGGTATTTGCCGAAAACGCCCGGCAATTGCTGCTTGCTTCTCCCCTCGGACAAAAACGCATGCTAGCGATCGACCCCGGATTCCGGACAGGATGCAAAACGGTCGTGTTGGACGCCCAAGGCCGATTATTGGAGAATACCACGCTGTTCCTGCACGCATCAAGCGCGGCCAAGGCCGAGGAGGCGAAAGTGATTATCGCGGATTTGGTGCGCAAGTACGACGTAGAAGCTATTGCGATTGGCAACGGAACTGCCGGGCGGGAAACAGAGCAGTTTGTCAACAACCTGAAACTGGAAGGCGTGTTGGTCGTGATGGTCAACGAAAGCGGCGCGTCCGTATATTCCGCGTCCGATGTGGCGCGACAGGAATTTCCGGACCATGACGTCACTGTCCGCGGGGCAGTATCCATTGGCCGCAGATTGATGGACCCGCTGGCCGAACTGGTGAAAATCGACCCCAAATCAATTGGCGTAGGCCAGTACCAGCACGACGTGGACCAATCTAAACTGCAAAACTCCCTGGATGACACCGTAGCCAGCTGCGTGAATGCCGTCGGTGTCGAGCTCAACACCGCGTCGCGCCAGCTCTTGGCGTATGTGTCGGGCTTAGGGCCGGCCATTGCCCAGCAAATCGTCAATTACCGCGATACGCACGGACCGTTCACCAACCGGGAATCACTAAAAAACGTGCCCCGGCTTGGCGAAAAATCTTTTGAACAAGCCGCGGGGTTCCTCCGCATCCGCAACGCAACGAATCCGCTCGACGCCAGTGCGGTTCACCCCGAGCGCTACGCCTTGGTAGAACGCATGGCCAGCGACCTCGGCCACGGCATCAGCGACCTGCTGGCCAACCCGGCCTTGCGCAAGCAAATTGACCTGAAACGCTACGTCAACGACGACGTGGGCTTGCCTACCCTCAAGGATATCCTCGCTGAACTGGCCAAACCGGGGCGCGATCCCCGGGAGCAGTTCGAAGCGTTTAGCTTCACCGAAGGCGTCAACCGCATCGCTGACCTGCGTATTGGCATGAAATTGCCGGGCATCGTCACGAATATTACGGCCTTTGGGGCATTTGTCGATATCGGTGTCCACCAAGATGGATTGGTTCACCGCAGCCAGCTGGCCAACCGCTTCGTGCAAGATCCCAACGAAGTCGTCAAGGTACAGCAACGGGTGGAAGTGACGGTGACGGAAATCGACGAAAAACGTAACCGCATCGGGCTCTCGATGAAATCGGAACGGCAACCCGCCCAGAAATCCGCCAAAAAGACAACGAAGAAACCGCAGGAAACCCGGCGAAAAGCTCCGGGTAAAAAACAAAAAGAAGACGATATGGCTTCTAAACTGGCGGCGTTGAAAAGCAAATTCGGGTCCTAGGCGTTCGGGATAGCGTAGTAGCGAGCAGGCGTCCCGCCTACCCAAACAGATCGCTGGACAGGTAACGGTCGCCTCGGTCGCAGGCGATGAATACGATCAGCCCCTTGTCGAGTTCCTGGGCAACCCGTACCGCAGCAGCGCAGGCCCCACCTGTGCTCATGCCCACGAATATCCCTTCTTCGCGAGCCAGTCGCCTGGTATATTCCGTGGCTTCGGCTTGGGACACGTCGAGCATCCGGTCCACCCGCGAGGGATCAAATATCTTCGGCAAATACGCCTCGGGCCAGCGACGAATGCCGGGTATGGACGACCCATCGGTAGGCTGGCACCCCACAATTTGCACCGCTTCGTTTTTCTCTTTGAGGTATTTAGAATTGCCCATAATACTACCCGTAGTGCCCATTGCACTGACGAAATGCGTAATCTGACCCTGCGTATCCCGCCAAATTTCCGGCCCTGTCGTCCGGTAATGTGCTAACAGGTTATCCGCGTTGGCAAACTGGTTGAGCAGGTAGTAATCATCGCGCAGCCCTTTCTCCTCGGCATAATCGCGGCAGGCCTCAATCGACTCCAGCAAGGTGACCTGCGCGCCAAACGCTTCCATCGTCAGTGTCCGTTCGCGGGTCGAATTCTCGGGCATGACCAGTTCGATATCCAGGCCGTAGATACTGGCCATCATGGCGAGTGCGATCCCGGTATTGCCACTCGTGGCTTCGATAAGCTTGGTACCCGCCTTGATATCGCCACGGTCCAAGGCATTTTGGATCATGCTGTGGGCCGCGCGGTCTTTGACGCTGCCCCCCGGGTTGTTTCCTTCCAGTTTGGCGTATAGACGTACGTTGGGGTTGGGATTGATCCGGGAGAGCGCTACGAGCGGTGTATTCCCAATGCTATCGATGATTCCGGCCATGTCATTTTCCGTTTTTGGTGTCAACAATCTTTACTGTGGGCTGGTGGTATGCCGTGGAATGGGGCGGCACGCTCGACGTCAGCCACACATTGCCACCGATGACGCTGTTGTCGCCGATGACCGTATCCCCACCCAGGATCGTAGCCCCCGCATAAACGACAACGCGGTCGCCAATCGTGGGATGGCGCTTGCGGTTCGTGCCGTTTTTATCTACGCTGAGTGCGCCCAGGGTGACACCTTGGTATATCTTTACGTGTGTGCCGATGTGGGTGGTTTCGCCGATGACAACACCCGTGCCATGGTCGATGCAAAAGTATTCGCCGATGCTGGCACCCGGATGGATGTCGATGCCGGTTCGGGAGTGTGCGAACTCCGTCAATACGCGCGGAATCACCGGCACGCCCAGCCTCAAGAGGGCGTGCGCAATACGATACAGCGATATGGCCAAGAACCCGGGGTAGCTGCGAATCACTTCAAACTCACTTTTGGCGGCGGGGTCACCATCGCAAATCGCTTTGGAATCGGTCCGCAAAACGCGGTAGACGCGGGGCAGGCTTTCGAAAAACTGTGCTGTGATGCCACCGTTGTCGATCTGTTCGCAGGCGTGGGTACGCTCGAGCAGACCGAGCAAATCAGACGCCGACATTTGGAACCGGGATTCGATTTCGTTAACCGTACTGCTGGCCACGGGCCGCCGTTCGGGAAACAGGAGGTCGAGCAGGCCGAGCGCCCACCCGGCAATTTCGTCATTGGGCGGCACCGAAGCCACACTGTTTTGCCGGTCGACCAGGTAGGCGTAAAAATCCGTTCCCATTTTGTCGGGCCATTGTGACCCATTATCGTTTTTCATGTTTATTTCACCAGTTTTTCATATAATTTGTCCAGCGTCTGGCCGGCATCGGCAGTCATTCCCGGATGCACGGGCCCGGGCTGGATGATGGTACTCCGCTTGGCCGTCAGCCATCGAAACCGTTCTGCCGGCTCTAATTGGGCAATGGGGCCACCCGCAGGGATACCTTCGACGATCCGCTGGAATGCCGCTGCATGGCGTTGTACGTCTTCCGTATCCACGTCCGGGAAAAGCAGCGCCGCGCGACCGAAGTCCGCCAAAAACCGTACCTCGAGAAACCGCTGTGCGCGGCAATACAGCACCACCCCTATATTGATGGATTCGCCCCGTTCGACGCGAGGGACAAACCGGATAACGGTATACTCAAATACGTCCATCTTGGGCATCTTGGGCGGCATTTACGAATACAGCAGATTGGGCCATGCGCGCTGTCAAAAACTCGATATACATCCTTCGGATTGACTGGACATCCTCCCCGTCGAACGCATGTGCGATCCACTCATCGGGAATCTCCTGAACGATCGTCTCGATGCGCGGAGTCGTCAGCACCTGTTTGGCTTCCCGGTCCGCATCTTCCAAGTCGGTCGCCCGCCGCAGTAGGACGTGGTCTTTGATCTGTACGAAAGGTTTGCTGATTTGGTCTCGCCATTGGGTCCAGTTATGATGGAAATACAAGGCCGCACCATGGTCAATCAACCAAAGCTCCTTGTTCCAGACAAGCATATTTGGGTTGCGGACCGTGCGATCCACATTCATCAGCAGGCCGTCGAGCCAGACGATTTGGGAGGCCTCCCGCGCATCGATTGTATGGACAGTGACGTCAAATGTAATCGCACCGCTCAGGTAGTGCAGGCCCAAATTGAGTCCCGTACTGAACTTAAGCAGGTCTTGGATTTCTTCGTCGGGCTCGGTACGGCCAAAAGCTTCGTCGAGGTCGGCGAAAACCAATTCCGGAACGCGCAAGCCCAGTAAACGAGCCATTTCCCCGCCAATGAGTTCGGCGATAAGAGCTTTGACCCCTTGTCCCGCGCCACGGAATTTGAGCACGTACAGAAAACCGTCGTCTGCTTCCACAATTGCGGGCAACGATCCGCCTTCGCGCAATGGCGTCACATAGCGGGTCACCTTCACCCTTCGTAATGGTCCTACCAGCATGGTTTCTTTACTTTCAGCCAAACTTGATCAAAATCTCGCAAAAATCCCAATGATTCGTTTAATTTCGTAGTGGCACAAACTGGCCTGGCACTTTGGCAATCGTTGTCATGGGAGACACATGTTCCTGGGAAGAGCCGGCTTGCTGCTAGCAGATTCTGAATTACGTCTAGCCTGTCCCTAGGCGTGGGAATAGCACACGGCTGATCCGACGAAACGTCCCAAATTCAATCGCCGTGATAAGTTTGTGATTGTGAGCTTTGCTTGGCAGACTAGCGTTCCCAATCTTGGCATGGGTTTCCGATTCGGACCCCTCCAGGCCAACAGCCCGGTCAACTACAGCAACCTTTCGTTTTTTAATCGATTAACCACTGTGTCTACGTTCACGGTTTCGTGTTCGCTTTTCAAATAAATCTCTGCGAGTATTACGGCTTCATTGGTGAATTTCACGTACGTTATGACTCTCGCTCCGCCGGATTTCCCTTTTGACGTGCCTGATACGGCCAATCGTATTTTGTAGACATTTTTCCCTAAATTTTGGCCAAGCGTAGGGTTTTCGGAAAGGTCGTCAATCAGCTGGTTGATGTCATTGAGAATCTGACGATGCTTTTTCGCAATCCGTTTTTACTCCTTGTGGAAAGCTGAAGAAAAAAATACCTCAAATGCCATCGCGCAAATCGGCTTCGATTTCCGCCAATGCCTTTTTGGCTGGTTTGAGCGCCACTTTTCCGGCTTCCCAATCTTTGATTTCCTTAAAGGTTTTTTTAAATCGTTTATACAGGGCCTCGCTGTCCGCGTCCGGTTCAGCCCGATCGCCAACCTTGTACTCCAAACCGAATCGATTCAGTAATTCTTTCAATACTGGCAAGTCCTTTTCGTTATCGACATGTACGGTGAGTATTGTCATCGTTGAGCTCCTTTCTGTACTTTGCTGTGGCTTTCTTCTCCATGGTATAAACTTATCTCCCGTGAAGCAACAGACAAAGCCTTTACACAAAAATACGAAAAGTGTTGGATTATTTCGATTTTACTTGCAGCTCATGCAGGGCAACGTAACTTTTGCCAGCGGCTTGCCGTTCGTGGCTATTTCTGCTTATCTTTACCCGACATTTAACAAATCGCTGTTTATCGATACATGGATACATCCGCACAATACGACCGCGTCATTAAGCGTTGCCAAGACCTCTTCATCAAAAAATCCACGGACTACGGCACATCCTGGCGCATCATGCGCCTGCCGTCGGTAACGGACCAGCTTTTCATCAAGGCGAAACGTATCCGTACGCTCGAAGAAACCAAGGTATCCAAAGTAGGCGACGGCGTGGTGGACGAGTATATCGCCATTGTCAATTACTGCGTAATCGGGATGCTGCAGCTTGACCTAGCCGGCGATGCCGAGATAAACTTGGCACCCGAAACCGTCTTGGCACAATACACCAAGGCCGTTGAGGAAACCAAAGCGCTGATGTACGCCAAAAACCACGACTATGGTGAGGCCTGGCGCGACATGCGCATCGAATCGATGACGGATATGATTCTGATGAAAATCAACCGGGTGAAGCAAATCGAAACCAATGACGGTGTCACCATTGCATCGGAAGGAATCCGCGCCAACTACCAGGACATGCTGAACTACGCGGTTTTCGCACTTATCATGCTGGGGCTGGCGGGCGACACCGACACCCGGCCCTAAGCGGAAAGGCCACACGTGCTCGGAAACACATAAAAATAAGAAAAAGAGGCTGAAATGAGCAAAAAACCCACTGCGACACTGAATATATTCCAGCAATCCATCCTCTGGATATCGAGGATATTCGTTGGCCTGCTATTTATTTTTTCGGGATTGATCAAGGCAAACGACCCCATTGGGTTTGGGTACAAATTGCAGGAATATTGGGTGGTGTTCGGCACCGATTTCCTGATGCCCCATTCGGCAACGATTGCGATTGTCATCTGTGCGTTGGAAATATTGCTCGGCGCCCTATTGCTCCTGGGCTTTTACCGCCGAATCGTGGCCTGGGGCCTACTGCTGCTGATCATTTTCTTTACGTTCCTCACGTTCTACTCCGCCTTCTTTGAGGTAGTGACGAGCTGCGGGTGCTTCGGCGATGCCATCCCGCTCACGCCTTGGGAATCGTTCATCAAAGACCTGATCCTGTTGGCATTCATCCTCGTGATTTTCGTCTGGCGCGCGCATATCCGGCCGGTGACGACAGACCGGCAGACCATGGCGATCACGACCGCAGCACTTGTCGTCATCTCGCTGGGCACCGGTGTTTATACCTACAATTTCCTGCCCGTCATCGATTTTCTCCCCTACAAAAAAGGGAACAACATCCCCGAGCTGATGGTACTTCCGGAAGGCGCTGAGCCCGACCAATACGAAATTATGTACACCCTCAAGCACCAAGATACGGGTGAGGAACGTACGATGTCTGACCAAGCATACTTGGATGAGGGCATTTGGCAGGACGAGAAATGGGAAATCATCGGCGAGCCCACCAGCAGGCTGCTCAAGAAGGGCTACACCGTCCCCATTACGGATTTGATGATTATGGATGAACATGGCGAGGACCACACGCAAAATATCATCACGAACCCGTACTATAACCTGATTATCGTCGCCTATGATTTGGAAGCCACAAACAAGGCGGCCTTGGCCAAAATCAACGAGCTAGTCCGTGAAGCGGCCACGATGTACAACATCCGCGCCGTCTTGCTGACGTCCGCTTCGTCGCAAGCCGCCCTCACCCTTAGCCGGGAGCTGGATCTATTGGCCGAAGTGTTTTATGCCGACGCCGTACCGCTTAAAAGCATGGTTCGCGCCAATCCGGGCGTTATGCTCATGCAAAACGGCGTCATCATCGACAAATGGCACCACCACACCGTGCCCGATTTCGAACGCTTGGAAGAAGAATATTTGGATAACTAAGATTGGAAAATCGTGCACGAGTGGAATGACAAAGCCGTCTCGCCTAACCTGACATTCATCGTAGGCTTTATGGGCAGCGGCAAGACAACCTGGGGCCGCAGGCTAGCACAAAGGACCGGACATCGGTTTGTTGACCTCGACCACCTCATCGTTGAACAGATACAGACCGATATCCCCCAGTTTTTCAAAAGCCAGGGCGAAGCTAAATTCCGCCAGCTAGAGGCTGATACCCTGCGCACGATCCCCGCCGACCAGCCAACCATCGTGGCCACCGGTGGCGGTACGCCGTGCTTCCACGGCAGCATGGATTGGATGAACCAGCACGGCAACACACTCTATTTCCGACTTTCGCCCGAACAGCTTTGGCAACGCCTGAATAAGCCCAAGCATATCGACAGCCGGCCGGCGCTGAAAGGACTGACAGAAGGCGAGCTGCTGGCGTTCATCACCCAGAAACTGGAAGAACGGGAGCCCTTCTACAGCCAAGCCAAACAGATCGTAGACCAAGCGTCCGTGCAGCTGGAAGAACTGGCCGCGCGTATTGCTCCCCCGTCGCAGGATCTTAACCGATAAGCTATGAATTTCTCGAAGACAATTTCCATCGTGCTGGTCACACTCCTGGCCAGCCTGTTTGGCGCGTGCTTCCAGCAAGCCCCGAACACGCAGCAAGCTCCATCGGCCGAAACCCTTGACGAGGCGGCTTCGACGGTGCACCGCGTCGCCCCGCGCGTGATCGATGAATTGTATACGCTGCTGGCTTATCACGAAGACCGCTATCCGTTGGTGAGTGCGCATCGCGGCGGGCCCGCACCAGGTTTCCCCGAAAATGCGCTGGAGACCTTCGAACGCATCGCCAACATCCACCCCGTCATCATCGAGTGCGACATCCAAATGACTCGGGATTCGGTACTTATCCTCATGCATGACGACAAGCTCGACCGTACCACCGATGCCAAAGGCCGCATTGCGGATATGGATTACGCCCAATTGGCCGGCGTACGCCTGCGCGACAAAGACGGCGCCTCTACCGACTACCGGATACCAACCTTGGCGGAGGCCCTGCAATGGGGACTGGGCAAGGTGGTGTACACACTTGACGTGAAACGCGGCGTGCCGTACCAGCTTGTCGTCGATGAAATAAGGCGAAACAAAGCCGAGGCGATTTCGGTAGTGATTACCTACAATGCCGACCAGGCCGCCGAGGTACATGCCTTGGCACCCGAACTGATGATATCGGCTTCGATCCGTTCGGAAGCGGACTTGCGGCGGCTCAACCGAATGGGCATCCCCAATCATGTGCTCGTAGCCTTCGTAGGCACCCGCGAAGCTGACCGGGCGACGTATGAAACACTTCACCGCGCGGGGATCAGCACGATCCTAGGCACGATAGGCAACCTCGATACACAAGCGGCGCGGCAAGGCGAGCAACGCTATGTCCAGTACGTCCGCCACGGCGCAGACATTCTGTCTACAGACCGTCCGGTGGAGGCCGGAAACGCCCTCCAGCAGCTGGCCGCCGAAAAGGGGCTATCATCACCCTTTATCCACTAACACCAGCGGACCGGTTAGTGGCCCTGCACTAGGTGTTTAGAAACTTTTGCAGCTTGGGCGCGATGACCGCGGCACAATAGGGATTTTCGGGGTGCGTGTTGAAATAATTAAAATGATAGTCTTCGGCGACGTAGAAGGTGGATGCTGGCGAGAGCTCGGTGACGATGGGGCTGTCATACACCTGCTCGGCTGTTAAGCGTTGTACAAAATCAGCTGCCGCAGCGCGCTGGCTCTCATCGTGGTAGAAAATCACCGACCTGTACTGCGTACCCACATCATTTCCCTGCCGGTTGAGCGTTGTGGGGTCGTGGGTTTTGAAAAAAACGCCCAGCAGTGACGCGTAGGTGATCTTGCTTTCGTCATACGTGATGTGGATGACCTCGGCATGCCCCGTTGCGCCTGTGCACACCTGTTCGTACGTTGGATTTGGGCGTTGTCCGCCCATATAGCCGGGCTGTATATCATCGACGCCTTCGAGTTGCTGAAAGATAGCCTCCGTGCACCAGAAGCATCCCCCGCCGAATGTTGCTGTTTTCGTCATAGTCATATGCCTTTGAGCGACAAATATACGAAAATACAGGGGGCTTTGTCCGGGTCGAAAGCCCCTGGGTGCACGACAAATCCTCACAAACCCGTGGTTGGTGTTGTCACCGACCACTTT
>CAYUIZ010000046.1:0-21404 GCA_964444885.1 uncultured Sphingobacteriaceae bacterium
TTTTGTTGTGTTTATTTGCTTTGCAAAGAAACAAATTATATCTTTGCAGTCCAATCCGAAACGAGGAATATAACCGACAGCGCGTGTCGGCACTATATATAAGACACATTGCGGGGTGGAGCAGTTGGTAGCTCGTCGGGCTCATAACCCGAAGGTCATTGGTTCGAGTCCAATCCCCGCTACTACGAAAGCCGGTCAAGAAATTGAGCCGGCTTTTTTTTGTCCTAGACAATGGCTAACCAACTATACCATGTATATCGTTTACGTATTGTACTCGCAGCAGTACGACAAAATCTATATCGGATACACTTCCAACCTGGAAGAACGCCTCAAATCCCACAACGAGCTCGGAAAAAAAGGATGGACAATCAGGTTCAGGCCGTGGGTAGTCGTACACACCGAAACACATAACTCCAAAGCAGACGCCATGCGGCGGGAAAAACAACTCAAGTCCGCGAAAGGAAGACAATTTATCCGGAATCTCATTGTTAGTCTGGAACCGGAATAGCTCGTCGGGCTCATATCCGCCAGCCGGCGGACATTGGTTCGAGTAGACCGCGTCCGACAACTGGCGGATCCCCGCACCTGGCGGGGACGGTAGCCTGCAACAGCAAGGACAAAAAGACAGGCAAGGACAAAGCAGTGAACCAGGCAGCCAAAAGTGTTCAGGGGATAGCCAAACGATCCCTAAACCTCAGGGACGTGGAGTCTATCAGCAAAGAAGACCTGGAGAAATGGTTTCCACAGGATCTATCCGGGATGAAACTGGATACGTACAAAGAAAGTGCCCTGGCTTCCCAGAATGTTGTGGGGGCAACGGCTTCCTACAAAGGGGAAGGAACCAAAAAAATCGAGGTGTATGTCGCCGATGGAGCCGGGAAAGGTTCTCATGCCGTCCTCACCATGTTCTCAACCCTGGTTTACATTACACCGGAGGAAACCGATAGACGGTCGCTGAAGATACTCGACGACAAAAATATGCAGGGAACTGAAATTTATGAAAAGAATACGAACACAACAAAATTGGCTTTTATGTACAAAGACCGCTTTGCCGTCACTGTCAACGGCTACGATATGGACGCCAAAGCGACCTGGAAAGCGACCGAAGAACTAAAACTGGATAAATTATTTTAATCCTGCTAAGAAAACACATTAACATAAAAACAGCCCTAACGAATTATTAATCGAACTCAGGTTTTTTAGAACTTCCGGGCGGCATCCCCTCCCATGATACCATTAACCGGGTCTTCTCGAACATGGATCCGGTTAAATTCGAAACGTGTTTCAGGAACTGGGTCGATGCGGTTCTTGAAAGCCATTCTGGACAGCTCATCAGTATCAATGGAAAGACCATCCGGGGCGCGAAGAGCCACGGAATCAAATCCCCTATCCATATGGTAAGTGCTTGGACAAGTGAAAGTAACATGGTCTTGGGACAGGTGAGGGTAAATGAAAAGTCAAATGAAATAACCACTATACCAGAGCTGTTGAACAGTTTGTTTATAAAGGGGAATATCGTCCGTATCGATGCCATGGGCTGCCAGCAGGAGATTGCAACCTGTACCGTGGAAGCTGAAGACGATTATCTACTGGCCGTTAAAAATAACCAACCTGCCTTATACCAGAACCTGGAAGATTCCTTCAGGTTCTTAGCGGTTGCAGATGAGGTTGAAAATACTGATTTCGGACATGGCCGCATAGACACCAGGAAATGTACCATCATAACAGATATGGCACATATTGAATATCCTGATAGATGGAAAAAATTAAATGTATTGATCAGGGTGGAAAGCAAAAGATACCATCGAATGACGCACGCATGATATACAAGGATACCGCTGCGAAATACGTCCATTTGAAAGTGTGCTTCTCTTCGACCTCTAGGTCACCCTGTTCTGATACTGCCCATTTTAGCCCTAGTGGAGCCTCCCCACCAGGCGCGAGGCGCCATCGGGTGTACGAAGAGGAAGGTCAGCTCCGGGAGCGGCTGTGGCAGCCGCTCCATGGTAAGGCTTATCCTTTTTGGGTTAATTTCGCTACAGCCGACTCGTCGACCAGCCACACCACTTCGCCGTTGGTGGGTTTGATCAACTGCGCGGGATACGTTTGAATATTGGGTTTCCCTTCCAGCACCTCGTATAGCGCAGGCGCCTTATTGACACCGAATAAGGCGAACACAATCTTCTTTGCCCGGTTAATCAAGGGCGCGGTCAGCGTAATACGGTACATATCTTGGGGCTCCAGGAAGTAGGCGTCCACCCATTTTTCCGTTTCGGACAGCACGGCCGTTTCGGGGAAGAGAGAAGCCGTATGTCCGTCGTCGCCCATTCCCAGCAAAATCAGGTCAAACGCTCCGTTATCGCCCAATACCTGCCGCAAGCTAGCCTCGTAAGTCGCGGCGTAAACCTCGGGGGCCACGCCATCTGTGTACATCGGGAATATTTGGTCACGCGGTATGTCGACATGGTCCAAGAGGGTTTCGTGCGACATCCGGGCGTTGCTTTTCGGGTCATCCAGCGGCACCCAGCGCTCGTCGCCCCAGAACACCCAGACTTTTTCCCAATCCACCTGATCGCGGTATGCGGGCGTAGCCAGCAATTTGTAAAGCTGTTCCGGTGTCGACCCACCGGTGAGGGAAACCGTAAATTTGTCCTTGGCGGCGATCGCTTCACGTGCGGCCTCGACAAACAGTCCCGCTGCGGCCGTAGCCAGCGCGTCCTTACTTGAATGAACGATAATCTGCATGTTATTTTTTGGGTTTTGGTGTTGTCCATACATGGCTGTTGCGCGCAATCAGCGCTTCGGCCAGTTCGGGCCCCCAGGAGCCCGCCGGATAATTCGGGAATTCGATCGAATCGCGCGATTCCCACGCTTCCAGTATGGGTGTAATGACATTCCAAGCTTCTTCAACCTGGTCTGAACGCATGAACAGCGTGGAATCGCCCAGCATCGCGTCCAACAACAGGGTTTCGTACGCTTCAGGCGTATGTTTGGAGTTGATTTCGTAGTCGAAAATCATCTCCGCAGGATTTAGAATCATGTCCAATCCCGGCTTTTTCGCCATGAAACGCAGACGAATATCCATCTGCGGCTGCAAATTGATGGTCAGCCGGTTAGGCATCAGCGAATCAGACTTTTGCTTGCTGAAGGTCGAGTGCGGCACGGGCCTAAACTGAATAGTAATGGCCGAATACTGTTCCTGCATGCGCTTGCCGGTGCGCAGGTAAAACGGCACGCCTTGCCAGCGCCAGTTTTCTAAATAAAACTTCATGGCCGCGTAGGTCTCCGTGTTGGATTTGGGATCCACTTTGGGCTCCTCGCGATACCCCTTCACTTCCTCGCCTTTGATCCAGCCTGCGCGGTATTGTCCGCGCACGGCATAACGGCTGACTTCCTCGGGCTTGATAGCCCGCACGGCGCGAAGCACGTCGACCTTTCGATTTCGGATCTCCTCCGCATCAAAGGAAACGGGTGCCTCCATCGCCACCATGCACAACAGCTGCAGTAGGTGGTTTTGGATCATGTCGCGAAGGGCACCCGAATCTTCGTAGTAATCGCCACGGTCCTCGACACCGCCTTGCTCGGCCACGGTAATCTGTACGTAGTCAATATAGTTGCGGTTCCAAAGCGGCTCGAACAACGCGTTCGCAAAACGGAACGCCAAGATGTTTTGAACCGTTTCTTTGCCCAAGTAGTGGTCTATCCGGTAGATTTGATTCTCTTCGAAGGAATCTGTCAGCAGTTTGTTAAGCGCGATGGCCGACTCCATGTTGTGTCCAAAGGGCTTTTCGACGACAATGCGATCCGTTTCGGCAGAATCCGCGAGATGAAACTTCTTAAGATTGGCGGAAACCGTGCCGATAAACTGCGGTGCTACCGATAAATAGAACAAACGGTTGGCACGGCCACCCCACACGGCGTCGAGTTCGTCCAGCTCCCTGCCCAAGCGCTGGTAATCATCTTCCTTTTTGATGTCGGATTGCAGGTAGTGGATGTTCTCATTGAATGCGGCCCACTTGGCGGCCTTGGGTTTTCCGCTCCTTGAGAAGGAGGTCAGCCCTTCGTGCAGTTTTTCGCGGTACATGCTGTCATCGTATTCGGTGCGCCCCAGCCCAAAAATGGCAAATCGCTCGGGCATCCATCCTTCGATAAACAGGTTATAAAATGCGGGGATTAGCTTGCGTTTGGCCAAGTCGCCCGTGCCACCAAAAATAACGATGACGGTTGGTAATAATTTTTTTCCGTTTTTCATTGTTTCGTTCAAAATTGCCTGCCCCGGTGGCCAAAATCCAGGCTGAGCTGCCGACTAGATTCCCGCCCGCCAATAGGCGTTCCGGAGCAAACAGCCACGAATATAGCCTTTTTGGCGAATTGGCAGGGAAAAGAAAAAAATTTTATGGAAGTCCTTTCCTACCCTGGGGCGGTAACAACCCGCCCTCTCGCGCCTTGGCTTCAGCAATGTACTCGTAACAAGCAAATTATACGCCCAGCGCCGAGGAACGCTTAATACTAATCCAGGGGTGCTGCTTTCTGTTTTGGTAAAAACGGGTCGTACCCACAGCCCCTGCGGCCATGCAGCGACAGCCCCAAGGGCTTTCTTCCCGCCTATACGACACCAAGCCCTGCGCATTCCGCATAAATTCCTATTTTTGCGTTTACCATGGCTACACGAATTCCCTTGGCGGAGCGGATGCGCCCCACACACATCGCGGACTACGCCGGACAGCAGCACATCATCGGTCCCGGTGCGGTATTGCGCAATGCCATCGAGCAGAACAACATCCCTTCGATGGTGTTGTGGGGCCCGCCGGGCGTAGGCAAAACCACGCTTGCCTTGCTGATTTCCCAAACGCTGGACCGTCCTTTTTTCAGCCTTAGCGCCATCAATTCGGGTGTGAAAGATATTCGGGACGTCATCGACAAAGCCAAACAAATCCGCCAATTCGAACAGCAGCAGCCCATCTTGTTTATCGACGAGATCCACCGCTTCTCAAAATCCCAGCAGGACTCGCTCCTCGGCGCGGTCGAACAGGGTTTAGTCACCTTGGTCGGCGCCACCACAGAGAATCCTTCTTTTGAGGTGATCTCGGCGTTGCTCTCGCGTTGCCAGGTCTACGTACTGCAGCCTCTTGACAAAACCGAACTGCAGGGCATTGTCGACAAAGCGATGCGCGAAGACGAATTCCTCCGCCAGTCAAAAGCCAAAGTCAAGGAATACGAGGCGCTCTTCCGCCTATCAGGTGGCGATGCGCGGAAGCTGCTCAACATACTCGAACTTGCCATCAATGCCATTGGCGATCGCGAAATGGACATTACCAACGAGTTTGTCCTGGCGCAAGTACAACAAAACATGGCTTTGTACGACAAGACCGGCGAACAGCACTACGACATTATTTCGGCCTTTATCAAATCGATACGCGGGGGTGACCCCAACGCGGCGGTATACTGGCTGGCGCGGATGGTGGAGGGCGGCGAGTCGCCCTCGTTCATCGCACGGCGATTGCTGATTCTGGCCTCAGAAGACATAGGCAATGCCAATCCCAATGCGCTGCTGCTGGCCAACACCTGCTTTCAGGCCGTCAACGTGATCGGCTGGCCCGAATCGCGGATTATCCTATCGCAGACGGTGACCTACCTGGCCTCGTCGGCCAAGAGCAATGCGGCGTACGAAGCGATTAACAAAGCCCAGGCACTGGTCAAGCAAACGGGTAACCTGCCCGTGCCATTGCCCCTGCGCAATGCGCCGACCAAGCTCATGAAAGACTTGACCTATGGGCAAGACTACAAGTACGCGCACGGATACGCAGGAAATTTCGTAGCGCAAGAGTTTATGCCCGACCGGCTTAGCGGCACCAAATTATACGATCCCGGCCAAAATGCGGCCGAAGATAAACTGCGGGAAAAACTGCGGCGCGACTGGGGAAACAAATACGGGTACTAGACAGAAAACGGATAACGCCCGCCGTCGCCCAAAATGGCACCGCCCAGTTCCTCCCAGGAGGTCACTGGCACAGACAAGCCCAGCCTCTTGCCGATTTGCCCAAAAACGAAGGCCTTGGTCTCGCCTTGCTTGCGGAGGTATTGGATAGACGTATCGCCCGCCGATTTGGAGAATTTCTCCTGGGCATCCTTCATTAGTAGTTCGTGGTGCAAGAAAGCTGCTTTTGGAAACGCTCGTAAACCCAGCTTTTGCGCCAAAATGTTTTGGGCCAGCGTAGAATCCCAAAGGTCCACCCCCCGAACAATCAGGTCAACGCCGAAATGCTCGTCGTCTACTAGCGATGCAAGCTGATAGGCGGGGAATCCGTCCCGTTTCCGGACGACAAAGTAATGCATGTTTTCGGGAAGCACTTCCCGCAATGTCCGGCCGTTCACATCCTGGAATACCGTCTCGGTGTTTGCGTCAACGTCCAGCCGCCAGCTGACCCCGGCGGCATCCAGCGGCAGCCTGGCGTGCTTGCACGTACCGGTATAGACGCCACGCGGGTGACGGCTCAGCACGTCCGAGCGCGAACAATGGCAGGCAAACACCCGGTGCTCCTTGCGCAACTGCTCCAAAGCGTCCTCATACCGTTGCATCCGGCGCATTTGGGAATAGCTCGTCACGTATTCCTGGTAATTGCGTGGCCCCTCGTCCCAGGGGATCTCCAGGAAATCCAGCGTGTCAAAAATGTCCTGTACGTATTCGGGTTTCACCCGTTCGCGGTCCAGGTCGTCGATACGAAGCAAAACCCGGGCGCCAGCCCGCTGGGCGAGTGCTGCGGTCAGCGCAAAGGAAAACGCATTGCCCAAGTGGAGATATCCGCTCGGGGTAGGAGCGATACGCGTGCGCCGAAAACGTTGTTTTGCGATGTCCATGCCTGCTCCATTGCGGTCTTCCAGCGGCCTGTCAGCTGTCGGATAACCGAGCCTACCGCTTATCCAGCCATTGCAAAAAGTGGTTAAACCATCGGTCTGGCGTCGTGGGGTTTATCAGGCCAAACCCATGGCCGCCACTGGGATAGACCAGCAAGCGGTTCGCTGTACCATGCTGTTCCAATGCGGCAGCGTAGCCCCGGCTATTGGCGATGGGAACGGCGCTGTCGTCTTCGGCATGCACCAAAAAAGCAGGAGGCGTGTCCGCCGTCACTTGTTGCTCGCTTGAAAAGCGTGTCACTTGCGCATCGGTAGGGCTATCCCCCAGCAGGGTCGTGCGCGAACCCCCGTGCGTCATTTCTGCCGTCATGCTGATAACGGGGTACACCAGCATGGAGAAATCCGGGCGCAGGGATGTGCCTAGCGGATTAGGTATTACCGCTTCCTGGTAATACGTGGACAGCGTAGCTGCTAGGTGCCCACCTGCCGAAAATCCGGCGATGCCGATTTGCCGTGGGTCGACCCCCCATTCGGCGGCGCCCTCCCGCACTAACTGAATGGCGCGCTGGGCGTCCTGCAGCGGGCCAATGGATTTGTCGGGCATGATTGCATCATTGGGCAAGCGGTATTTCAGCACGAATGCGGTGATACCCGCTTGGGCCAAGGCTTCCGCCACATCATAACCCTCGTGCGACATGGCCAGGATGCGGTAGCCCCCACCCGGGCATATAATCACGGCTTTGCCCCGGTTAGCAACGCCCGTGGGCGGGCGATAGACCGTGATCGTCGGTACCGTAACGTCCGATACCCGGAGGATGCCGTCGTTGCCCAAGTCTTCTTTTTCAGGGATGGAGGCCGGGATGCTATTAGGTACTACCCCGTCGTAAAGTGGTATTTCTTGCTGTGCCTGCACGACCCACGGCATACTGAGCAACATAATAATCACGATTTTGTGCATGATTTTCTTATCGGTTGGATATGATGAGCAGCTCCAAGTCTTTTGGCGTGACGTTAAACTTGGCGGCGATATCTTTGTTCGTCAACTGGCCTTGGTACAGATAAATGGCGTTACGCACGCCGGGCTTCGCCCAAATCAGGTTCATGATTCCGCCCATGTCCGCAATGTCGAGCAAAATGGGGGTAAAAATATTGGTCAGGGCATAAGTCGCCGTGCGCGCTACCCGCGAAGCAATGTTCGGCACGCAATAATGGATGACTTCGTATTTGCGGAAGACAGGCTTGTCGTGGTTGGTAATTTCGGAAGTTTCAAAACAGCCTCCTTGGTCGATACTGACATCAATCAATACCGAATTAGGCTTCATCCGCGACACGGTTTCCTCGCTGATAATACAGGGGCTTCGGCCGTTTTCGGCACGGATTGCACCGATCACCACATCGCATGAAATCACGGCCTTGCGCAAGACAATGGGCTGGATAACCGACGTGAAAACGCGGCTTCCCACATTATTCTGCAGGCGCCGCAGGCGGTAGAGCGAGCTGTCAAATACCTTGACTTGCGCGCCCAGGGCAATGGCGGTGCGGGCGGCAAATTCGCCAACCGTCCCGGCACCTAGAATCACCATTTCGGTGGGCGGCACGCCTGATATCCCGCCGAGCATCAGCCCCTTGCCGTTAAATACGGTACTGAGGTATTCGGCGGCGATCAGCACCGAGGTAGCGCCGACGATCTCACTCATGGCGCGCACGACGGAAAGGGTATTGCCTTCATCACGCAAGTACTCATACGACAAGGCCGTTACTTTTTTGGCCATCAGGGCTTTCAGGGTGTCCCACTCAATCAGCGACGGCTGTTGGCACGACAACAGAATCTGTCCTTCTTTCATCAGTGCGATTTCGTCGCGCGTGGGGGAGGCAATTTTGATAATAATATCCGCTTGGTAGACTTCGCGCGGGCTATCCACAATCTGCGCCCCTTGCTCGCTGTAGTGGCGGTCCTCGAAATTAGCGGCCGCCCCGGCATCGCGCTCGATAACAACGCGGTGGCCCCGCTCGACGAGCAGTGCCACAGACAGCGGTGTCAGCGGTATCCGGTTTTCCTGAAAACTGGTCTCCTTGGGAATCCCGATATATAACTCCCGCTCCTGCCGCCCCAGCGCCTGCAAGGACTCCTGCGGTTGCAACAACGCCTGCTGGGCCAACTTACTAAACTCGCTCATACAATCCGACGATATGGTGTTTAAAAACGGTGTTAAAATACGAAAAATAAAAACGTTTCGGCAGTGGGCAACCAAAATAACACCAGCCATCTATGCGTAAAAACAACTGTCTCCGGGCCTAGCGGAGCCTGCCGAGACGCCCTCACACACAGAAACAATTCACTTTCAATTTGTTTACTAGCACGAAAACAGTACTTTTGATTAATCACGTTCTGCAACAGTCTGATCTACCTGAATGTTTGATAAGTTCAATATCGTTCCTCGCTGGGTGATTTTCACCTTAGACCTGTGTTGCTTTGCGCTTGCGATCACCTTCGCTTATTTTTTACTGCACAGCCTTGATTTCATCCGTTTCTACACCGCGGAGTTCAGTCGCATCCTGCTTGTCACGCTCGCGGCGAGCGCCCTCGTGTCTTACCAAATCCGGATGTATGCGGGGATTGTGCGCTATACCAGCGTGCTGGATTCAATGCGCATTCTGGCGGCTGTGGGCCTGATCATTGTGATCTTATTTCTGGCCAACACGACGCTCATTGCCTTCAACGCGTTCCCGCTTTACTCCACGACGCTCCTCATCACGTTCGGACTCTTCAGTTTCTTGTTTCTCATGGTTTACCGCACCCTGGTCAAGATGTTTTTCATGTACGTTAAAAACGTCAAATCCATTCGGGTACGCACGATAATCTACGGAGCGGGCGACATCGGCATTGCAGCTAAGCGCACGCTCGACCACGACTACAAGTCCAACCATGTGATTGTCGGCTTTGTCGACGATAACCCAAAAAAAATCAGCAAAGTGATCGATGGCGTCCCCATTCACGACTCGGGTTACCTCTTGAGGCTGATCAACGAGACGCGCGCCAACGAGCTGATCATTGCCTCGCACAATATTCCGCTGGCCAAAAAGAACGAGGTGGTGGACATTTGCCTCGAAAATGACGTCAAAGTCCTCACCCTGCCGCCGGTTGACCGTCTGATCAACGGCCAGCTCACGCCGGGGCAAATCAAAAAGCTGCGCATCGAAGACCTGCTGGAGCGCCCTCCGATTAACATAAACAGCCGAAACATCGGTGATGAACTGGCCAACAAGCGGATTTTAGTGACGGGTGCCGCCGGGTCTATCGGTTCGGAGATTGCCCGCCAGCTGGCACGCTATAGCCCGCAAATGATTATTTTGGCGGACCAGGCCGAAACACCCTTGCACGAGCTGCAACTCGAGCTGGCAGAAAACCACAGCGACAAAACCTACCACGCCTTTATCGGCGACATCCGGGACGAGGAACGGATGAGGTCCTTGTTTAAAAGCTTCAGCCCGCACTACGTATACCACGCCGCCGCGTACAAGCACGTGCCCATGATGGAAAGCCATCCGGTAGAAGCAGTGCGCACGAATATTCTGGGAACACGTCTGCTAACACGGCTATCGGTGGAGTTCGGTGTCGACAAATTCGTCATGATTTCCACCGACAAGGCGGTCAACCCGACCAACATCATGGGCGCCTCCAAGCGTATCGCGGAGATCTATGTTCAGACCTATTATACGCATCTGGCGGAGCAGTACAGGGCAGGCGGACGAACAGGGTTCACCAAGTTCATCACGACGCGCTTCGGCAATGTCCTCGGATCCAACGGATCGGTCATTCCCCGATTTAAAGCGCAGATTGAGCGAGGAGGGCCCGTCACGGTGACCCATCCCGAGATCACCCGCTTCTTCATGACCATCCCCGAGGCCTGCCAGCTGGTGCTGGAAGCGGCCGCTATGGGGAAAGGCGGCGAAATTTATGTGTTTGACATGGGCAAGTCAGTAAAAATAGTAGACCTCGCGGCCAAGATGATCAAGCTCTCTGGCATGACCCCAAACAAGGATATCGCCATTGAGTTTTCTGGGTTGCGGCCTGGCGAAAAGCTCTACGAAGAGCTGTTAAACGACTTGGAAAACACCTTGCCTACCCATCACAATAAGATCATGGTGGCCCAGGTGCGCGAATACGACTTCAATGACGTGGAACAGCAGGTCGACCGCATTATCCAACTCGCAAGCAAGCAAAATGAGCGCGAAATCGTCGCATTTATGAAGTCCATTGTGCCTGAGTTTAAAAGCAAGAACTCAATCTTCGAAGAGCTCGACGACTAGCCTGTCCGATCTCCTTTTTGCCGCTAACGGGCACGGGCAACGTTCAATCCTTATCCATCCGCCTGCATATATCGCCCGCGGGCGATGGTCAAAGTCCGGTCTGTCAAAAGCCGAAGCGGGTGAGAACCAGATTTTTATTCTTCGAACATTTCCTTGATTATCCTAAGTAAAAGTGTATTTTTGCAATCCAATTTTTTAGAAACGAAAATGGCTAAAAATAATAAACAAAATACGATTCCTGCAAACAGCAAGGGCAACTTCATTCAAGAAAACCAAAAAAGCTTAGGCTTTATCCTCGGCGGTGTCGTGGTGTTGATTCTTTTGTATTTCGGATATCAGCGATTCTACCTGGCGCCACGCGCTGAGGCCGGCCAAGACCAGATGTACAAAGCCGAGAACTATGCCTTGGTTGATTCCCTGCGCCAGCGCGCCATCGAAGGTGATGGTTCATTTCCTGGCTTTAAGGAAATAGCTGAGGAGTATGACAACACCAAATCGGCTAACGTAGCGAATGCCTACCTGGGAGGCCTTTACCTCCGCGAGGGCAAATTCCAAGAGGCGATTTCGGCCCTGGAAAAGTACAGCAATACGGGAAGCCAAATTGTGGATCCGCTGGTAACCGGCATGCTCGGAGACGCGCATTCTGAACTAAAAGACTACAAAAAGGCGGCGAGCTACTACAAGAAGGCTGCCGACCAGGGAAAAAATTCCTTTACCACGCCGCTGATGCTTAAAAAGCTGGGCCTCGTACACGAAGCGCAGCACGAATTTAAGCAGGCAATCGATGCGTACAAGCGTATCAAGACCGATTATCCGGAGAGTGCCGAAGGCGCTACCATCGACGGCCTGATTGCCCGCGCCGAAGCGCGGCTATAATGCGCAAATCGCGCATCCTTGTGCGCATCACGTCCAATCCAACTACATAAAAGGGAGGAGCAAACACGATGGCAACACACCACAAGAGTTTATCTGATTTTTCGCATATCACGGTCGCCTCAGCCCGGAACTACCGTTTCGGTATTGTCGTGTCCCAATGGAATGCCGAAGTAACCGGCAGCTTGCTCAATGGCGCCTACCAAACGCTGCTTGACCACGACGCACAGGAAACCAATATCCGGGTAATCGAGGTTCCCGGCAGCTACGAATTGACAGCAGGGGCTGATATCCTCCTGCGCGACAAGACGCTGGATGCCGTAATTTGCTTAGGTTGCGTGATTCAAGGCGAAACGCCGCATTTTGACTATATCTGCAACGCCGTGGCAAACGGGGTAACGAATCTATCCCTCAAGCACGGAAAGCCCGTCATCTTTGGCGTATTGACGACCCTCGACCTCGCGCAGGCGCGCGCCCGCTCAGGCGGAAAACACGGCAATAAAGGCGAGGAAGCCGCTGTCACGGCCATTCAAATGGCTGCGCTCAGCGTTGCCAATCCGCAAGGTGCATAAGACAAGCCCTGCAGCGTAACAATATTATTGCTTACTCAACGTTATTAATACCATGAGACGATCCGTAGCTGTATTATTTGTATCTCTCTTGTTAGTCGCCTTTACCGCACAATCATGCTCTCACAAGCTGTGTGCAGCCTACAACTCATATCCGCAAACAAAACGGAACCGTTAAGTGTTCTAGACGTCCGAGCAACCCCCACCTAGTCCGAATGAATGGATCAGGGCGTTTCTCAACGGCGTATTTTTAAAGCGAATAGGCTGTTTATCATTCACTTAAAGATGCTAAGCATGTTCAACAAACTGGGAGCTTTTCCCCAATCCCTCGCTTTGGTTTTCGTATGGCTTACCGCCCTGCCCCTGACTTTGTCCGCACAGTCAGACGAAGTGTCTGAAAAAATCTGGGCTAGCCTAGGGGGTAAACAACAATGGGAAAACGCACGCTATTTCATGTTCACGTGCCAGGGACCGCACGCACAGGCCCACGCGTCGCCCGCATCGTATCTTTGGGACCGGCACACGGGTAATTGCCGATACGAAGGGACCACGGCGGATAAGGGCGAACTGGTTGTCCTGTTTAATCTGAACCATACAACAGGCCAGGTATTTATCGACAATGTTGCCCAAGACAGCGCCGAGCTTGTGGCGAAAACAATCGACAACGTCCGTCAAGGATTTAAAAAAGACGCCGAACTGCTTTTTCTTCCCGCCATCCAAGACGGAAAGAACGCGCAGCTCTCGTTAGCGTCTGAACGCCTGGTAGGCGCCTCACGCCAATTCGTAGTGCAGGTTAAAAATGAAGAGACTGTTTACGGCGCGGATGCCGCAGGCACGATCCATGTCGACGCCCAAAGCGGCCGCATCCGTCACTGGAATCCCCAGCGTGGCGTAAGCTACGAGGTAAGCGGATACAAAGACATTGGCGGTGGACTGTTCTTGCCCACGCGCTTCGTAGCCGCGCAGGGACGGGAAAACGTGGTTTATTCCGTGGCGGCTGCCTTGGTGCATATCGAATCCCAAAAATTTACTCAACCTTAATCCGTAATGAACTGGACGAACCTTGAAAGCGAGCAACAGCTGCAGGAAATCATCGCCAGCGGCCAGCCTAGCTTGATCTTCAAGCACAGCACCCGCTGCGCGGTCAGCAACATGGCCAAACGGCGGATTGCCATGGACGCCGATGAGATCCCCGCGGACGTGGCCACCTACTACCTTGACCTTATCCGCTATCGGACGATTTCCGATGAAACGGCCCGCATCTGGCAGGTCAGGCACGAATCGCCACAGGTGCTGTTGGTACAGGGTACGGCCTGCTTATACCATGCTTCGCACGGCGACATCAATATTCCGGTCGCCATGGCTTTGCTCGCACAGGATTAATCGTCGCCCGCACTGAACCAGTCGCTCTTCAAGTCGTCAATCTCCCGCCGATCCCTTTTCGTGGGCCGCCCCGTGCCGCGGTCGCGCTTCAGCACAGGCGCGTTAAACATGGATTTGTGGCGGTAGGTATCCTCCTCGGGCGTTTGATCTTCGTAATGCAGGGCTGCGGTTTTAGCATCGACCCGCTTCTCGAGCAGCGCCAGGACTTTGAGCACCTTCTTCTCCACCCCTTTCTGTACATGAAACACCTCGTCCACTTTCACGGGGTATGAGGGTTTGACATTTTGCCCATTCAGCTTCACTCTGCCCGCCCGACAAGCCTCCGTGGCCAGGCTTCGCGTTTTGAAAATCCGAATAGCCCACAGGTATTTGTCGATACGTAGTTTTTCCGATTCTGTCGCCATGATGCAAAGTTACGCAATCCCGCCTGTATCAGCACGTGGCACATCCCTACGCTGGCACACCTTTTTTTGACGGGCTAACGGGGCTTTGTCAAGTTTTTTGTTTCTTTGCAACAGAAGATCACCCAACGAACAAAAGGATAAAAACCGTGTCCTTCCCCGCGCGTTGCCCATTAAGCCCATGCAAACACCCCCTGGGACGTTGAAGCAGGGCGTATCCCATCCCGACGGCGCGGCAAGGCATGGAGAAAACGAACAACAGCTATGAGCGTCGAACAACTTAGAAAATTAGTAGAGGAAGCCTGGGAAAACAGGCAGTTTTTGGAGTTTCCCGAATATGCACGGGCCATCGAAACGGTCATCTTGCGCCTCGACCGCGGGGAACTGCGTGTCGCCGAACCCATCGGATCGCGCTGGCACGTCAACGACTGGATCAAAAAGGCTGTAATCCTGTACTTCCCCATCCGCAGCATGGAGGTCATCGAAACCGGCCCGTTTGTTTTCCATGACAAAATGAAACTCAAAACCAACTTTAAGGAACAAGGCGTTCGCGTCGTTCCCCACGGTATCGCGCGGTATGGTGCCTTCTTGGCGAGAGGAGTCATCATGATGCCTTCCTATGTCAATATCGGTGCCTATGTAGGCGAAGGCACGATGATTGATACCTGGGCCACCGTGGGCTCCTGCGCCCAGATTGGTAAAAACGTCCACCTGAGTGGCGGAGTGGGCGTGGGTGGCGTCTTGGAACCCGTACAGGCTTCGCCGGTTGTCATCGAAGACAATGTTTTTGTCGGCTCCCGGGCGATCGTCGTCGAGGGCGTGCGCGTAGAGCGCGATGCCGTACTCGGTGCCAACGTCGTGCTGACGGCATCCACGAAAATCATCGATGTATCCGGTGCGGAGCCCGTTGAATACAAGGGGATCGTGCCTCCCCGCTCAGTGGTCATCCCCGGGTCGTACGCGAAGCAATTTCCGGCAGGCCAATACCAGGTGCCCTGCGCATTAATCATTGGCCAGCGCAAGGAGTCGACAGACAAGAAAACGTCGCTAAACGACGCATTGCGCGAGCATAACGTATCCGTATAGCCTAATAATGAACGAACACGTAAACGAAACCGACGTCAAACAAGCGGTCGAGACATTACGGGCCGGCGGACTGATCCTCTACCCGACCGATACGATCTGGGGCATTGGCTGCGACGCGAGCAATCCGGAGGCGATCGAACGACTCTACCAACTCAAAGGACGCACGGCCGAAAAAAGCCTGATTATACTCCTGGAAAACGACAATCAGCTGCAAAGCTACGTACACGAGGTTCCCGAAGTGGCTTACTCGCTCATCGAATATGCCGAAAACCCCTTGACCATTGTATACGACGGGGCTAAAAACTTGCCCGACAACCTCTTGGCTAGTGACAAAAGCGTTGGTATACGTATCGTCAAGCACCCGTTCTGCGAGCGGCTTATCCGGCGTTTGCGCAAACCAGTGGTATCTACCTCGGCAAACCTGAGTGGGCAGCCGTCTCCCCAGCATTTTCACGATATCGACCCTGTCATTCAGGAGGGCGTCGATTATATCGTGGAATTTGGCCAACACGACCGGTCCGTACGACCGCCGTCGACCATCATGAAGCTGGGTGCGGACGGAAAATTTTCGTTCCTAAGAAGATAATCTGTCGGTTTATACGTACATTTATCCCACGAAAACCAGTTAATCGTGTTCAAAATGAGAAATACATTATTTGTATGGGCTGTGGCGCTTTGTTTGAGTGTCACCGCACACGCCCAAGAAGAAATTGCCTCCGCACAACCCGGCCAGCAATACGGCAAAGCCATAACGGCTGATGGTGCCATCAGCATCGAAAAACTAACGACGCATCTGGAAACCGACACCGCCTATATGGGAAAAATAACTGCAGAGGTTATCGCCGTTTGCCAAAAAAAGGGCTGTTTCATGGAAGTGAAGCGCGAGGGGGACGAAGATCCGATCATGGTTCGCTTCAAGGACTACGGGTTTTTCATGCCCCAAGACATCGTGGGACGCACCGTGGTGGTGGATGGCCGCGCTTGGGTCAAAGAGACCTCCGTCGCATCCCTGAAGCACTACGCCGAAGATAAAGGAAAAACCGCTGAAGAGATTGCCCAGATTACCGAGCCCAAAGAAGACATTGCCATTGTTGCCGAAGGCGTAGTGGTGGTCCGGTAGTTACCGATTCCGAAATATACAACAAATAAGCGCATCTTCGCTTGGTTTTTCCACTCGTCGCATGCGCTTCTTTATGTTTTTTACCCCAAACATGTCTTTACGTCAGCGAATGCCGTACACGATCCGCGCCGGAGGCCATTTGATTGACCTCTCCGTGCCCAAAATCATGGGCATACTGAACGTGACCCCGGATTCGTTTTTTGACGGCGGGAGGCACAACGGACTGAACGACGCCGTAGCCCATGCCCGCAAGCTGGTGGATCAAGGCGCGGATATCCTCGACATCGGTGCGTACTCGTCGCGCCCGGGCGCCGCGGACATCAGCACACAGGAAGAGCTAGACCGCATCTTGCCGGTCGTGGAGGCCATCGCAGCGGAGATTCCGGGTGCTATTCTCTCAATTGACACGTTCCGCGCCGCCGTGGCACGGACGACGGTACAAGCGGGGGCACATATCATTAACGATATTTCGGGCGGATCGCTGGATGAGGACATGTTTGCCACGGTGGCTGCGCTGGATGTACCCTATATCCTGATGCACACGCGCGGCACGCCCCAAAACATGCAGGACCAAACCCAATACGACAGCATTGTCGACGATGTAGCCCGCTATTTTGGCGAACGAATCGCCCGCCTGCGGGCGCTGGGTGTCAAAGACATCATCCTCGATCCGGGTTTTGGCTTCGCCAAGTCGACGGAACAAAATTACGAACTGCTCGCCGGACTGGAAACCCTGCATGCCTATGACCTTCCGGTCTTGGGAGCGGTCTCCCGCAAGTCGATGATTTACAAGAAACTGGGCATCACACCCGACGAAGCCCTGAACGGAACAACGGCAATCCACGCCATCCTGATACAGAAAGGCGTACAGCTCTTGCGTGTGCACGATGTGAAGGAAGCAAAAGAAGTGGTCAGGCTGCTGGGCTGATCAGTCCCGAATCGCGTTCGCGCAGTTCGCTCCGTCGATGGCGGCAGAGACGATGCCTCCGGCGTAACCCGCTCCCTCCCCGCATGGATACAGGCCCTTAACTTGCGGATGCTGCAGCGTATCCCGATCTCGCGGAATGCGGATGGGCGAGGAGGTCCGCGATTCAACCCCCACCAGAATTGCTTCGTTGGTAAAGTAGCCCTTCATTTTTTTCCCAAAAACGGGCAAAGCCCCCTTCAGTGCGTCGTGGACAAAGCCCGGCAATACTTCCGACAAGGGTACGCTCTTGACGCCAGGCATGTACGAGTTTTCGGGCAGGCCTGCAGACAACTTGCCCTGCACGAAATCGACCATCCGCTGCGCAGGCGCGACCATATTACCGCCACCGGCCCGATAGGCTGCCTGTTCCACGTGCCGTTGGAATTCGAGAAGGGCAAAGGGGTCAGCACCGGCATTCGGCACATCGGACAGGTTCACTTCGACCACCGTACCCGAATTAGCGTGCGGATTATTGCGTTTTGACGGTGACCAGCCATTGACAACGATTTCGCCATGGTCCGTCGAGCAGGGTGCGATAATCCCGCCCGGACACATGCAAAAGGAAAATACACCCCGCCCGCCCACTTGTTCGACCAGGCTATAGTACGCCGGTGGCAGGTGTTCATCGCGTACCTCGCAATGGTACTGGATGCGGTCGATCGTCTGCTGCGGATGCTCGATCCGGACACCCAGTGCAAAAGGCTTGGCTTCTACCTGCCAGCCCTTTTGCCGAAACAGGTGGAAGACATCCCGGGCGGAGTGACCTGTGGCGACGATGACATGCTTCGCACTGATGCGTGCGCCGCTGGCGAGCTTAACGCCAGACACCTGTCCGAAGCTGCTTTCAATATCGACCACGGCCGTGTCAAAATGAACCTCGCCGCCGTGCGTAATGATTGTCTCACGAATAGATTGGATGATTTGGGGCAATTTGTTCGTGCCGATGTGGGGGCGGGCGTCCACCAAAATATCTTCGGTGGCACCGTGGGCAACCAGCATTTGCAGTACGTACTGCACATCGCCACGCTTGTTGGACCGGGTGTAAAGCTTACCGTCTGAATACGTACCGGCGCCGCCTTCACCAAAGCAGTAGTTTGATTCGGGATTGACAATGCCGGACTTATTAAGGCGGGCCAGATCCTTGCGTCGTTCGCGCACGTCTTTTCCGCGCTCGAGGATAATCGGCTTATAACCCCGTTCGATACATCGAGCCGCGGCAAATAAGCCTGCCGGACCAGCACCGATGATAATGACAGGTGCCGCGTCTGCAACATTGGCATACGAAAACGAAAAAATTTCAGGCTGCGGAATCTCGTCGACGAAGAAGACCACGCGGGCACGATAAACCACGTGCCGGCTGCGCGCGTCAATCGAACGCTTCCTGATTTTGAGCCCTTTAATCCGGGATATGTCAACATTAAGGCGGGACGCCCCTTGCTGGATGATGTATTGTTCGTCGGCTATGCGAGCCGGCGGAATAGGCAGTTCGATCTCGTGTTGCATGTGCGTTGTGTCGGGTATCTATCCCGATGACGTAACAAAGGTATGGATTTTGAAGTCAAAGTATTTACATTTGGCATGTGCTTCGTTAAAACTTTTGCCTTGTCCCTGCCGTAAGCAGCAAGGCGACGGACACACCCACAAAAATTGAAACAAAGAAAATGAAACGATTATTTGTTATTCTCGCAGGATTGCTCGTCGCAATGTCGTTCAGCTCTTGCGGCTACAACACCTTGGTCACACTTGACGAAAACGTCAAAGGAAAATGGGCGCAAGTAGAAAACGCCTATCAACGGCGGGCCGACCTGATCCCCAACTTGGTGAACACCGTAAAGGGTGCCGCCGAATTTGAGCAGGAAACGCTGACCCAGGTCATCGAAGCACGCGCAAAAGCTACTTCCGTGACGGTAGACCCGGAAAATCTGACTCCCGAAGCACTGCAGCAGTTCCAGCAAACCCAAGACGGGCTTTCCCAGTCCCTGGGACGCCTGCTCGTATCCGTAGAGCGCTATCCGGAGCTGAAGGCCAACCAGAACTTCCTGGAGCTCCAAGCCCAGCTCGAGGGAACGGAAAACCGCATCAGCACCGAACGGCGTGCCTTTAATGAGGCTACCCAGCAATACAACACCGCTGTGCGGAAATTCCCGAACAACATCATGGCTGGTATCTTTGGCTTCAAACAGAAGGGCCACTTCACCGCCACGGAAGGCGCTGAAACCGCCCCTGAGGTACAGTTTTAGGCTTAGGCGACAACAACGTGGCTGCATCCTTCCCGCCAGCGAGGCAGGCTTTGGCGTGCGCGTCGCTGACGGCCGCAGGGCCCTCCGCCAGCAAGCACCCCTATTAATAACGGAATCCGTATCGATATGCACGTATTGACCGACGAAGAACAAGAACAAGTGATGTTTGCCATTAGCGTGGCAGAAAACCGCACATCGGGCGAAATCCGCGTGGTCGTGGAGCGCAAATGCGAACCCGACGCGCTAGACCGGGCAGCGGATTATTTCCGTCACCTGTCTATGCATAAGACATCTTTGCACCACGGCGTACTGATATACGTGGCCATTGACGACCATAAATTTGCCATTTTGGGCGACAAAGGCATACACGAAAAAGTGGGCGACGGATTTTGGGAAGCGACCAAACAGGCTATGGCTGTCCATTTTAGGCAAGACGACTTAGTCAGTGGCCTGCTGGCCGGCATCGAGCATGCGGGCGAGCAACTCAAAACACACTTTCCCCGCCTGGGCGATGACATCAACGAACTACCCGACGACATTATCTTTGGCGACGGAAAAGCATTACACTAACAGCATGGCGCAAACAGCGAATACGTATAGGGCATTAGCAACTAAACTGCTGGTCGCATTGCTGGTCGGCATCGGTGTGCTGAGCCATGCAGGGGCACAAGACTTCCCCGCTCGGCCCAACCAGCTAGTCAATGATTACACCAACACGCTCAGCGCCGAACAGGTTGCCCGGCTGGAGCGGAAGCTCGTGGCTTTTGATGACAGCACGTCTACGCAGATTGCAGTCGTGCTGATGCAGTCGGTAGGACAATACGAGATCGCGGACTACGGTACCCGCCTGGCTCAGCAATGGGGTATCGGCGGTGGCGAACACGACAATGGCATCCTGTTGCTCGTTGCCTTAGGCGACCGGCGTGTCACGATACAGACTGGGTATGGCGTCGAAGGTGCAGTACCCGATGCAATCGCCTACCGCATTATTGAACGCGAAATCAAGCCTGCGTTTCGTCAAGGCGACTATTTTACCGGAATAGACCGGGCTACCGACGCGTTAATCAGCTATACACAAGGCGAATACACGGCACCACCCCGTAGCGCGCGCGGCCAAGGCGGTGCTGGAGGCGTTATCCTCTTTATTATCCTGATCGTGATTTTCATCATCGTCGCAGGCTCCAGAGGTTCTGGTGGCGGACGTGGCGGTGGCGGCGGACGGGTAATGACGGGCCGTGGCGCAGCCGATATTCTCACCGGCATGCTGATTGGCAGCATGGGCCGCGGAGGCAGTAGCCGTGGCGGCTTTGGCGGTGGTTTCGGAGGTGGAGGTTTCGGAGGTGGGGGCTTTGGAGGCTTTGGCGGCGGTGGGTTCGGCGGAGGAGGGGCCAGCGGCAGCTGGTAAAAATCTTCGCTTCGGCCACCCTCCATTTCTCGGGCAAATCCCTTCGGTGCGGAAGGGTACGGGGAAAATGTCAATTCTAACCAAGGTACTGTCCGTCAACGTAATATCGTCAATCCATCCGATAGACGGTAGGATGGATAGGGTGCACGACAGATTTCCGCTATTGTGGAAAAACTCCTTACAAACTATGCCGT
>CAYUIZ010000047.1:0-21371 GCA_964444885.1 uncultured Sphingobacteriaceae bacterium
GCCATTCGAAAAATGACGTATTTTGCGGATGCAATTATAACCCCAGGGGAATTCTAAACAATCCGACTGTCATGAAACTTCCACATGCTTTGGCTAGGCAACAAGCTATTTATCTTCGGGGAATGGCGGGAAAGCGGCCTGTCGTGCCATTTCACTCCGAAGACCTTCGGCGCGCTGCCCGCGAAAACCTCGGAAGAGAAAGCTGGGACTACATCGACGGTGGCGCCGGCGAGGAATACACCGCTTTGGCGAACGCGCAAGCTTTCCGCGACGTGGTTATTCGCCCACGCATGATGCACAACAACGAATCCTGCGACTTTTCTTCCGTCTTGTTCGATACGCCCTTGCCCGCTCCGATGATGCTCGCGCCCATCGGCGCGCTCGACCTCGTCCATCCGCAAGCCGACCGGATGGTCGCGGAGGCTTGTCGTAACACGGGCATTTCTTTCGTGTTTTCCAACCAAGCTGGCACGCCCATGGAAACGTGTGCAGCATCGATGGGCGATGCACCCCGTTGGTTCCAGTTGTATTGGAGCAAGTCGGATGAGCTGGTTCTTTCATTCGTGCGGCGCGCCGAGGCCTGCGGCTGCCAGGCGATTATGCTCACGGTCGATACCACGATGCTCGGCTGGCGTAGCCGGGATTTGGCCTTGGGCCACTTGCCGTTCCTGCGGGGGTTGGGAATCGCTCAATACACGTCGGACGACGTGTTTTTGCGCCTGTTGTCGGAAGGCAAAGGCCAGATCGCAACGGATGCGCCAAAGCCGCCCGTCAACTTGGCCACAATCGCCAATCTGTTGCGCCAGAAACGGCACTTTCCGGGCGGTATGTGGAAAAATCTGTTTTCTGCCCGGCCACTTGAGGCCGTCCGGCTTTTCGTTAGTACCTACACCAATCCAGTCTTAAGCTGGGCGAATGTCCGCTGGCTGCGGGAACGGACCAAGCTTCCAATCGTGATTAAAGGGTTGACCCGGCCGGATGATGTGCTCCGCGCCATCGATAGTGGTGCTGACGGCGTGGTGGTTTCCAATCACGGCGGGCGGCAGGTGGATGGTGCGGTGCCTAGCTTGGTGGCATTGCGCGATATCCGGCAGACGGTACCGCATTCGTTTCCCTTGCTACTGGATAGTGGTATCCGAAGCGGGAGCGATGTGTTTAAAGCGATTGCGCTGGGTGCTCGGGCGGTATTGATCGGTAGGCCCTACGCCTACGGGTTGGCGATCAGTGGCAGGCAGGGTGTGGAAGACGTGATTGCTAATTTGGCGAATAGTTTTGAATTGACCGCGCGGCTGGCCGGTTGCCGCAGCCTAGCGGAAATCGGTCCGGATATGGTCCGTGTTGAACCGTAGCCAGGCGTTATTTTTTTAGGTGCGCCATGTATTCGTCGCGCGCAATCATCCGGGCGCCCAGCGAGGCAAGATGGTCGGAGTAAACCTGGCAATCAACGAGCGAAAACTCGCCGCTGAGGCAGAGATTGGCGAATGCTACCTTGGAGGCGTTGGCCGCTAGGCTGAACATGCTTTCGCCACAAAAAACGGTGCCGATTACCACGCCATACAGGCCGCCCACAAGCGCGCCATCCAACCATGTTTCCACCGACTGGGCATAGCCGGCTTCGTGCAGGGCGATGTAAGCGTACTGCATGTCCGCATCTATCCATGTGCCGTCTTGTCCCGGGCGTGGCTGTAGGGCGCAGGCCTCAATAACCTGTCTGAACGCTTGGTTGCGTGTGACGGTAAAGCGCCCCGACCGCATGACCTGGCGCATGCTTTTGCTGAGGCGCAATTCGCTAGGATATAGCACGAAACGTTCGTGTGGCGCATACCAAAAGAACACGCCATGGTGCTGGTGCCAGGGAAAAATCCCGTTTTGGTACGCTGCTACGAGACGGCTTGGCCGCAAGTCGCCACCGACGGCAAGCAGGCCGTCCTCCTCGGCGAGGGAAGGGTCGGGAAATCCGTCATCGTTCAAATTTAACCTAAAAATCATACGCTGGTGTGCCCGGACCGGTACAGGCGCCGATGGGTCTGTATACTGTGGGTGAGCCGCAATAATTCGCCGAAAACCGCGACAGCCAGCGTGTAGCGGCTGATGTCATGCTGGGGAAACCATGTGTCGATATACGTGACAAACCCAAGGGTGAAGACTAGTGCCGGAAAACGCAAGGGAAATTGGATGTAGTAAACGATGAGTCCGTATACTTTGCTTTGCAAATGTCCCATGGCAGATAACGCTAACAAGGGCACCAGCACGAGTTGGGGTACGAGGATCACACGGCTGAACCATAGCTGGCTGGTCGGCGATGCGTCAACCGACCCGGCCGCCAACAAGGGCAAAACCGAAGCAAATTGGATCACCAGAAGCAACAGGCTCACCAGATCGAGGATGCCCAGCCATTTAAAATGCTTATCCATGGGGGCAAGTTAGTCTTCGTCCTGCCGTGGCTCTTTGCTGATTTCGTCAAATAACTTGTCCATGCGTTCGACATACGCGCTGGTGTCGTCGATAAAAAACTCGAGTTGCGGCACTACCCGCGCATGGTTGCGAATGCGCGTGCCCAGCTTAAAACGTATCTCGTTGCTGTGCGACTGGATGGCAGCGAAGTCGGCCGCGGCGCTTTTGGCGTTGAGGAAACTGAGGAATACACGTGCGAGGGCCAGGTCGGGCGTCATGCGCACGCGGGTTACGGTCACGAAGGCTCCCGGCGCCCAGGCATGGCCCTCTCGTTGGAAGATTTCGGCCAAGTCTTGTTGGATGACCCCTGCGAATCGTTGCTGTCTCTTGCTTTCTTTGCTCATGGTCCGGTGCTTTGTAAGTGCTAAAATATTGCCGGCGGGCTTGTTGCCTCGCCGCGCGGCTATCTGGCAAATATAACGAAAACCGCTACGTTTACAGCAAATCGTTCGCTAGGTTGGCCAATTCGCTGCGCTCACCTTTCTGCAAACTGATATGCGCGTATAGTGGATGGTTTTTTGCGTTATCGATGAGGTACGACAGGCCATTGCTCTCGGCATCAAGGTAGGGCGTGTCTATCTGGTGGATATCCCCCGTGAAGACGATCTTCGTGTGTTCGCCCGCGCGCGAGATGATGGTCTTCACTTCGTGAGGCGTGAGGTTCTGCGCCTCGTCAATAATGAAGAAGATCTTCGTGAGCGAGCGCCCCCGGATAAACGCCAAAGGCGTGATGGCGATCTTGTCGGTAGCGATGAGCTCGTCGATTTTTTCCAGCATCTTCGGGTCGCTGGCATGCTGGTCTTTGATGAAGCGAAGATTATCCCAAATGGGAGCCAGGAATGGGTCGACTTTGTCTTTGGCGCTTCCGGGCAAAAAACCGATGTCTTTGTTGCTTAGCGGCACCACCGGCCGGGTGATGTAAATCTGCCTGAACTCGCGGCGCAGCTGCAATGCGCAGGCCAGGGCCAGCAGGGTCTTGCCGGTGCCGGCCTGTCCCAGCATGCTCACCAGCCTGATGTCGGGGTCGAGCAAGGCGTGTATCGCGAAGGCCTGCTGTGGGTTGCGTGGTTTGATGTTGAAGACGGGTTCGGATGAAACGGGCGACAGGACTTTGGCTTTCCGGGAGTAGAACGCGTTGGCCGTTTTGCGTTGCTTCTTAAATACGTAGAAATGGTTTGCGCCACTCTCCGGCAACGGAAAGCCGTTCGCTTCCACGGATTCGCCATTCCGGAGCTGGTCGAAAAGCGTGGGCGGTACATCTGAAAGCGTCGTTATGCCCGTGTACAGGGCGTCCACATCCTTGATTTTTCCCGTCTCATAGTCCTCGGCATGGAGGTTCATGGCCTGGGCTTTCAGGCGCAGGCAAATATCCTTGGATACCAAGGCCACTTTTTTGTCGGGATGATCCTCGGCTAGTTTGAGCGCCGAATTGATAATTTGGTGATCGACCTTGTCGCTACCGTAGGTGCGCCGGGCATCGGCGTCCTTGGGAATACCATCCAGCAGCACTTTAAACTTGCCACGGTGCGTGCCCTTGAGTGGCGTCCACTCGCTGATGAGCTTGTGGCGAGAGAGGCTGTCCATCAGACGGATAAACTGCCGGGCTTCCAGATTGCGGGTTTCGTTGCCGTCTTTTAGGTTGTCGATCTCTTCGAGAACCTGTACCGGCACGGCAACATCGTGCTCTTTGAAATTATTCAGGGCGTTATGGTCGTATAACAGAACGGAGGTGTCCAACACGAATATTTTGCTGGACGTCGCCGATGGCTTCGAGTGTTGCATATCCTTGCTTTCAGCTTGCAGGCATAAAAGTACGAGTTTTTGGACAAAATGGGTGGCTTTGCCGATGCTTTGTTGCACGAAATCAGATTCAACCTTTTTGTATGCGAAGCCGGTTTTGCGAAGAATCGGAAGGATGAGGATGCCGGATTTTCATTTACGTTGTGGAGAAGTATTTTGTGGAAATGTGGATAACTCCGTGTCGATACACTAATATCGCTGTTTAAGGCGTCCCTGTGGCGGAAAGTAAGATAATGGGCACATGGACTTGGTGGTGGGAAACATGTGCATAAAAGAATACATTTTTTACTTGACACGAGTCGGTATTATGCCTACCTTAGTCAATATCAAGTACGAACGTTCTTTGAATCTGTCCTGATCGTAGAAGTATCCATCCAAACGGGAAAGCAACCTTACAGGAAGCAATCCCGGGAAATTTCTCAGAGGCCAGCTGATGGTGGAAGCCGCGAGGTACCCACCGAGGATACGGATCATCAAAGCAGTGCAGCTTCCCGTAAGTTGCGTGCCGATCCCGCCCGATCAGCGCTAGTGTCATGTTCAGGCGTGTGCGTAACTCGCCACCGCCCTATGGGGCACGGTAAGATTACAAAAGCATAGTACGCGGAAGGTAGCTGCTTGCAAGAGCAGTTGTTCGCTAGAACGAAAACCAGAAGCTACGATTCAAGATGTAGTAACGGCTTGATCCCTAGCAGTGGCTATGGCCACAGTTAAGGTTAAAAACGGAGATTCCAATTCGAACGAAGCGGGTCTCCGTTTTTTTTTGTGCCAACCCATCCTTTTCGTCAAAATCCATGTTAATTATGGATTCATTCCCCGATTTGCCGTATACTTGTATACCATGCCGTTACACCAGGAATATGATGCCGTAATCGTAGGTTCGGGCCCCAACGGCTTGGCCGCTGCGATTACGTTGCAACAGGAGGGGTTGAGCGTTTTGCTGTTGGAAGCGAAGCAAACGGTGGGCGGCGGGACGCGCACAGCCGAGCTGACCCTGCCCGGTTACCATCACGATATTTGCTCCGCCATCCATCCCATGGGCGCGGCTTCCCCCTTTTTCCGCAGCCTGCCGCTAGACGCGTTTGGCTTGGAATATATTCACCCCGAAGTGCTGGCTGCTCATCCCTTTGACGACGGCTCTGCTGCCGCGCTGTACCCCTCGCTGGCGGACACCGCGGCGCATTTGGGATCCGATGGCGCGGCATACCGTGCCCTTATCGAACCCCTTGTGGAGGAATGGCCGTTGATAGAACGGCATATCTTGGGTCCGATGCTTCGATGGCCTCGCCATCCCTTGGCATTGGCCAAGTTTGGAATGCGGTCCTTGCAGTCGGGCAAGCAGGTAGCCGGCCGGTTTCGCGATCGGGATGCACGCGGGCTCTGGGCGGGCATGGTTGCCCACAGCATGGTGCCGCTGGAAGCACTTACGTCCGCGGCTATTGGCTTTGTTTTGGCACTGGCAGGACACCGCAGTGGCTGGCCCATCTTGAAAGGCGGATCCCAAAGCATCGCCGACGCACTGAGCGCTTATTTCCAGTCGCTGGGCGGCGAAATTCAGACAGGTATGGAGGTGAAGCGACTGGCTGACCTGCCCCGCAGCCGGGCTGTGCTTTTTGACGTGACGCCACGCCAGCTGCTTGCCATCTGCGGCGATCGTTTTTCGGGACTGTATCGTTGGCAATTGCGGCGCCACCGCTATGGCATGGGGGTATTCAAAATAGATTGGGCATTAAGCGAATCCGTTCCGTTCCTGGCGAGGGAGGCCCGTGCGGCGGGTACCGTGCACCTGGGCGGTACCTTTGAAGAGATAGCGGCGAGCGAGCGGCTAGCATGGCAAGGCAGGGTGCCGGCCAGGCCATTCGTGCTGTTTGCCCAGCAGAGCCTTTTTGACGGCTCGCGGGCGCCCGAGGGCAAACATACAGGCTGGGCGTACTGCCATGTGCCGCATGGCTCGGATGTCGACATGACGGAAGCCATTACGGCGCAGGTGGAGCGTTTCGCACCTGGTTTTCGCGACACGGTGCTCGCCACCCATACGCACCATGCGCAGGACATGGAAGCCTATAACCCCAATTATATCGGTGGCGACATTAACGGCGGGGTCATTAACCTCGCGCAGCTGGTCAATCGGCCTGCCTTGCGTTATTCACCCTATCGAACTGCGGCTAAAGGCGTTTATATTTGCTCCGCGTCGACTCCCCCGGGCGGCGGAGTGCACGGCATGGGTGGTTATCACGCAGCGGTGCAGGCACTCAAGGATTTGTTTTAAGTATCTATCGGAATGGCACTTTTGAAGCGAACGCTGACGGAAGACTGGACTGTCGTGGCCATGGGTTTTTTTATTATCCTCCTTGCCGTGGCGGGTTTATCGATTCCCATGCCCACCTACCAATGGGCGGACGCCGGGGCACTGGGCAACTTGCTGACAACATCGAACCTCCAAAGCGTCTTTTACCAGTTTGCGTTATCGTACGCTTTAGTAATCGGCGGCGCTACCTTGACGGGCAGGCCGCTCCGGGCACAAATTTTAGGCTTCCCATTGGTGTTTGCGCTTACGGTGGGCGCTTTGGTGCTGGCAGGAAACAAGGTGCTGAATGACTTGGGGCTGGAGGCGGTCATTTTCGGATTGCTGATCGGCTTGCTGGTGGGTAACCTGTGCCGCTTGCCAGCGTGGTTCCGCGAATCGCTAAATGCCGAAATGCTGGTCAAGGTAGGATTGGTGTTGCTAGGCACCAGCGTGATATTTTCGGATATTCTCCAAGCGGGCTCGCTGGGGCTGTTGCAATCGCTCATCGTCGTGTTGTCGGTTTGGTATTTTGCGTTTTGGTTATGCCGGAAGCTGAAGGTGGACGAAGAGCTGACGATGATGATTTCCAGCGCCGTCTCCATTTGCGGCGTATCGGCAGCCATTGCCACTTCGGGTGCGATTAAGGGTGATTCGAAGAAACTCTCCTATGTGGTGTCCATGGTGCTCATTACGGCGATTCCCATGATGATCGGGATGCCCTATCTGGCCAAGCTGTTCGCCTTTTCGGAGGAGGTGACCGGCGCATGGTTGGGCGGGAGTATCGATACGACTGGGGCCGTCGTGGCTTCCGGCAGCCTGGTCGGCGAACGCGCGCTGGAGATCAGCACGATCGTCAAGTTTTCGCAAAATGTTCTGCTGGGAATAGCAGCGTTAGCCATCTCCATCTATTGGACCTATCGCGGTACACCCACCGGCGAACACGTGGAAAAGCCCGGTGTCGGGGTGATCTGGGAGCGCTTCCCGAAATTCGTCATCGGATTTATCGCCGCCTCCTTGCTCTTTTCCTTTGTCTTGCAACCAGAAACCGTGGTGCAGGTGAAAAGTGGCATTAAGAATATCCAGGGATTATGGTTTGCACTGGCCTTCACGAGTATCGGGTTGGAAACCAATTTTAAGGAATTGCTCGGAAATAATAACATCAAGCCTTTCTTCGCGTTCCTGATTGCTCAGCTCTTCAATGTGCTGATTACGCTAGCCGTAGCGATCTGGCTGTTCGGGTGATAGGGAAATTAGGAGTCAGCTGGAGTCGAACAGGTCAGCCCCTATACAGCGCGTTAGTGATGAACGATTCGCAGTTGCTGACGCGTATTTTCGAAAAATAGAAATCCTCGATGTCTTCGGTAACGATGGCATGGCAGCCCGCTTGTGCTGCGGCATAGTATTCCAACCCGTCCTCAAAATCGTGTATCGCTAGGTTGTTGGCGGCGAGCCTGACGGTTTCCTTTCCCGTAGGAGCAATGTGCAATTTTTCGGAAAGGAGGGATATCTTGCGTTTGGCCTGCAGGCTGCCGCTTTTTTTCTCGGCAAAATAAAATGCGATAGCCAGACAAATGGGCGACGTATAGACGGATACGCCCGGCTGGTCGGCCAAACTCAATACCCGTGCGGCATACGGAAACAGCGGATATTGCCGGTTGAGAACCGCGACGAGCACGTTTGCGTCGACAAAGACCTTCATTTTTTGGAATCCAAGAATTCGGATTTCAGGCTTTTGCGATTAGGTGTGCGGACGTATTCGGCACGGTCTTCGGCGACCATGTCAATCCATTCCGAAATGGGAAGCTCATCGAGGTTTTTGTGGCCTTCGCTGGTCATCTGGCGGAAAACCAACTCGGTCAGCCTCGATAAGCTGATGTTGTGCTCAGCAGCGAATGCCTTTGCCTGCCGGATGATTTGTGCATCGAATGAAAGGGTGATCTTGGCGTCCATTGCTCGTCCTCCTTATTGGTTATACGACAAAGTTAAAAATTCTATACGTAAAACACAATTTTTTTTAATCGTCCAATGGATGTTCGCTAAGCAGTTCTTCCACGGTGTAGAGGGTGCGTCTGCTTGCCGTGGCATCCCGTACGACTTTCACCTGGCTTGCGTTAATGGGTGCGCCTTTGTTGCCAAAGGAGTTCTTCACGTAGGTCAGCACTGCGGCGACTTCCTCATCGTTCAGCAGTCCGCCAAACGGGGTCATGGGCACTTGTCCCGGATAGGATTTGCCAAGCACCTCGATAGGCCCCTGTAAGCCTTTCAGCGTCAGCTTGATCAGGCGCTCGTCATCGTCCAACACCCACCGGGTATCCGTAATGGGCGGGAATCCGGAGGCGTCGAGCCCTTTGCCGTCGGCTTGGTGGCAGGTGACGCAGAATCCCTCCCGGCTATAGATGAGTTGCCCCTTTTTATATTGTTCAAGCGCAGCTCCCGTTAGGTGGGTGTTGACGGTCTGGGTTTCATCGTCGGCCTTAAGTTCTCCCGTCAGGCGGGCCAGCACAGCTTCGTAGGGTCCCGACATCCATTCGTCCACGCCTTTTTGCGCAACGCGGGAGGTAATCGGCAGTGCCTGTTCGGTTGGCAGCCACGATGCGGCGACCAGCGCCTCGAGGCGTACCCGGCCATTTTCGTCATTGGCTGCAGTCTCCAATAGGCTGGCCTGGTCTTCTACCTGATGTCCGGTGTAGCGCAATACGCGAACGGCGGCAGCGCGGACACGATGGTCGTTGGATTGCAGGAGCTGGCGCAGCAAGGGCTGGTCTACCCGGTTGAGGCCCCAGCTTGCCCATAACCCTTCGAGCCGGTGGTGCTCATAACGCGGATCGGTGTTGTCGAGGTTCGAAATCCAGGTATTGAGGTAGGCGAGCACCTCGTTCGCATCGCGTCCGCGTAGCTCGCGCTGCGTGCGGTGGCGCGACCGGTATTCGGGCAGCTTTAAGTTTTCGAAAAGTGTTTCAATGCTCGCTCCCGCGATTTGAGCCGGTTCAACCAGTGGCCGGGTATTGTGGGTAATCCGATAGACGCGGCCGTGCGTATGGTCGCGCAGCGGATCGCGCTGGTTGTGTTGCATGTGTCCGATCAGGATGTTGTGCCAATCGATGATATAAAGTGAGCCATCGGGCGCAAATTCCATGTCTACGGGCCGGAAGTTCGTGTCTTCGGACCAAAGCAAGTCCTGGCGGTGCTTGCTGGTGTAGCCCGTGCCGTCTTCCATCATGGCATGTTGCTTGGTGCCCAGAAAACCGATCGTGTTGTTGATGAGCATGTCGCCTTGTACCTCGTCTGGGAAATGCCGGCTGGAGATGAATTCAAGTCCGGAGGTAGGCCGTACTTTGTGCTTGTCTTCAATCAGGTTCCTCGCTTTGGGCGAAGCGACCCCGTATGTGGGCTTGATCGAGCCAGGCATCATCCAGGTTACGTCCGGTCCAGACGTTTCGGCATAGAAGTTTTGTCCCCATTCGTCAAAGGCGATGCCCCAGGGATTGGGGATGGATAGCTGCGCGGTCGCTTCCAGTTTCCGTCTGTTGGGGTCATATCGGAAGAAGCCGCCATTCGTGAGGCGCACGGGGCCGTAGGAGGTTTCGATGTCGCTGAGTAGGAATACGCCCTGGCCCATGTAGATGGAGCCCGACGGATCAGCGGTGTACGCATGATGGGCGTGGTGGGTGTCGTGGTCGTCAAAGCCGCTGAGCAGGATCTCCCGCCTGTCGGCCTTGCCATCGCCGTCGGTATCCTGCAGGAAGATCATATCGGTTCCCTGGGACACATACACGCCGTCCGGGGCAAGTTCAAACCCCATGGGCAGATGCAGCTTATCCGCGAATACGGTTTGCTTGTCAGCCTTGCCGTCTCCATCGGTGTCTTCGAGAATAAGGATTTTGTCATTGGGTTTGGGGTCGCCCGGTTTCCAATGTGGGTAGGAGGGCATCGTCGCTACCCAAAGCCGGCCTTCGTTGTCGAACGTCAGCTGCACGGGTTTCATCAGGTCCGGAAATTCGGTTTCGGAAGCGAAAAGTTCAATTTTATAGCCGGGTGCCGTCCGGAGCTGGTCCAGCGCCTCGGTGCCGTACCGGTAGTCGGGGACGCCGTCCGCGCCACTGGGCTGGTAGTTGGTCTCGACCTCCGGCAATGCCGAGGTATGCGCATCGGCGCTGTCGAGGTTCATGGTTCCTCCTTTTGCCGCTGTCCAGATGGCCTGGTCGCGAATCGCCGTCATTTCCCTGATTTTTATAATCTCTGCTGGGTAGTTGTCGGGCCCGAAGGGGTTATACCGGCGGCCAAACGCCTGCACGCCATTTGGCATTTTGAAGTCCTGTTTCCAAACCCAGTTTTTCTCCATCACCGCTTCGTGTACGGATTCGCGATGCTTGTCGCCAGACCGGTTCTTTCCGAAAACTTCGTCTGCCAGCAACTTCGAAAACCGGGCGTAGCCGGCGTCATTCAGTTGCGATCCGTCGACGGTCAGCTCTTCCTTGCCGCGATCAAACCATTTTTTTGTCGTTGAAAAAACATCGATGAAAGGCACGCCATGCTGTGCGGCCACTTCTTTCATGGCTTGCGTATAGCGCGATAGGTTGTCATTTTCCTGGGTGCCATCGGGCAGGTCGTAACGATCGGAAAGGTCTTGGAAAGCAATGGGCGATACGAGTACGAGTTGCGGTGCAGAAACCCCGTTATACTGCTGGGCCTGGGTGTGCTGGATGAATGCTTGGAGCTCCTCGCGGTACCGTGGCAGGCCTTCTTCGCCTTGGAAGGACTCAATAAATCCGAAAAACGCAATGACGATATCCGGTTGATGCCGGGTTAGCCATTCGTCGGGTGTTTCCCAGTGTCCTTGCATATTGGGGTCATGGCTGAGATCCGGATGAAAACGTTCGGCGCCCGGGAATGCCCAAGGCGAAGGACGCCCGGAGTGCGGCCGGAAGCCCGGCGTGTTGCCGCCATCACACATGTTGCGGATATACAGTTGCTGGTCCGGATAGCGGAGGTGCATTTCCGTTTCGAAATGGCCGTATTCCATCATGCGCGAACCCAGGTTGTTGCCGATGAGTACAATGCGGGTCCCGTCCGCGACCGAACGCTTCTCCATGCCCGGACTACATTGGTAACATCCGGCAAAAACCACCACAATACCAGCCCATGCCAGCACATTGATGAGATTCGTTTTCAGCATTTTTTTCATCTTACAGACAATTTTGCCATTAAAAAGGAAACATTATGTTATTGGGATGCAAGTCGCAATGGGGGACAGGTTATCAATTCTCTCGGGTTTCCTTGCAAACCAAATCCAATTATAGCGAATTGTTTTTATAGAAATCGGTTTTCGGGTTTTTTCAGTAGACGGATAAAAATAGCGTTTAGCGATAAGCGGCTGCTAATGAGTGTATTTTCTTTTCGCCCGAAGGGGAAGGGACAGGACGGTACAGGACACTCGAGCGAAGGCGATGGATATCTTTGTGAATGAGAGTAGCCGTCTGGAACGGGGTCGGATGCCGAATGTATCCAAAATGTTTCTTTACATCTTTCAACTTTTTTAGATACGTTTGTAGCGTCATTGCGAACGGAATGATGCAGAATGAACCGTGAGACTCGGGATTTATTGCGAATTAGCCATTTTTTTAAAACCTATTAATCTATGACACCCGCTATTAACAGAACAGCTTTATTTAACGGATCATGCTTTGCATTGATCACCACGGCGTTTACGTTTGCCATCCGGGCGGGCATTTTGCCCCAGCTTGGCGAGGAATTCAACCTTAGCGCCGAACAGTTAGGATTTATCAACTCGATGTGGTTTTTGGGCTTCCCGATCTCCATGATTATTGGCGGATTGGTGTACCATTCCTTTGGGCCGGCCAATATCATGCGCGTGGCGGTAGTGTCCCACACGTTGGGTATTTTGCTGACGATCTATTCAGGAGGATACACCGGGTTGTTGATTTCGACGCTGTTTATCGGGTTTGGTAACGGTTGTACCGAGGCGGCATGTAACCCGATGATTGCGGACATGTACCCACAAAAGAAGGTGGACAAAATGCTTAATCGGTTCCACATGTGGTTCCCCGGCGGCATCTTGCTTGGATCGCTCATTTCGAAATTCATGACCGATATCGGTGGCGTACTTGGCCAATGGCAAACCCAGATGTGGGTGCTGATGATCCCAACGGTTATTTACGCGGTGTTATTCTACGGCAAAGCCTTCCCTAAGCCGAAGCTGGAAGGAATGGCGTCCCTGTCCCAAAACCTCAAAGCTATGCTGGGGCCCACGTTTCTCTTCTTGTTCTTTGCCATGGCGCTGACGGCAATTTCAGAGTTTGGTCCAAACCAGTGGGTGTCTGTGATTATGAGCCAGAGCGGTGCTGACGCGATGCTTATTTTGGCACTTACTACCGGCATCATGACGGTAGGGCGGTTTTTCGCTGGCCCCGTTGTCAAGCTGTTCGGCCAAACCGGTATTCTGTTGGGTGGAGCAATTTTAACGGCCATCGGAATATATATGTTCAGTATGGTTACCGGGCCGGCTGCCTACCTAGCGGCTGTCATATTTGCATTAGGTATATGTTATTTCTGGCCAACGATGGTGGGTGCAGCGGCTTACCGCGTGCCGTTGAGCGGTGCGCTAGGCATGTCTGTCATCGGTGGCGTGGGTATGTTCTCTACGGCTATTTTCCAACCTATCATCGGAGGCTGGATTGACTCTGCCCGCGCTGAGAACGTTGCGGCAGGCTTGTCGGGGTCTGCGCTGGAACTGGCAACGGGTCAGGAAACGCTGTCTAAAATGGTTACGTTCCCCGTCATCTTAATCATAGCCTTTGTGATTTTCTTCTTTTGGCAAAAGAATAAAAAATACGGTACTACCGAGCCGGAAGCGTAGCCTTCCGGATGAGCGGTAGTGCATCTGTTGCGTATAGTCTCTTTATCGGCCTACTGAATCGGCCGATAAAGAGACTACGCAATTCAAGACCGATTCAATTCCACACGAACGACTGACCGTGATGAAAAAGACAACCCCCTTATACCTCTTGCTTTGGCTTGCGCTGTTTGGCCTAGCCTGCAGCACAGCTCAGGAGAACCGCCCGTTGGAGGACGACCGCTGGGTTACGTACGTCGGTGATTCGGGCCCCGGTAAAGGCAAGCATATTGTACTGATCAGCGGCGACGAGGAATACCGTTCGGAGGAGGCTTTGCCCATGCTCGCGCAGATTCTGGCGCATAATTACGGTTTTACGACGACCGTGCTTTTTGCGATTGACTCGCTGACTGGCGAAATCGATGCGAATGAGCAATGCAATATTCCCGGCTTAGTCAATCTGGAAACCGCCGACCTGATGGTTATCTCGACCCGCTTCCGTGAGTTGCCGGCGGAGCAGATGCAGTATGTGGATGCGTATGTGAAAGCTGGGAAGCCCGTCGTCGGGCTCCGTACAGCAACGCACGCGTTCCATTACTCGCGTAATCCGGACGACGCCTATGCGATGTACGGTTTTGCAAGCAGTGTTCCCGGCTGGGAAGGCGGATTCGGGAAGCTTGTATTGGGAGAGAATTGGGTGAGCCACCACGGCATACATGGCGAGGAGGGCACTCGTGGCGCCTATCTCGGCGAGCGGAGCAACAGCCCCATCCTGAATGGCGTGGAGGATATCTGGGGACCCACCGATGTGTACACGGTGGGCGACCTGGGTGCATCAACGGTGTTGCTTTATGGTAAATCGACTAGCGGCATGACGGCTGACGCGCCTGATAACGAAGAAAAAGAGGCACTGCCTATCGCGTGGACCCGCGCGTACCAAGTGCCGGGCGGCCAAAAAGGAAAAGCATTCACCACGACCATGGGTGCATCGGTCGATTTCGTCAATGAAGACCTGCGCCGGCTGTTTGTGAATGCCTGCTTCTGGGCCGTAGGTCTCGAAAATGAGATTCCGGAGCGGGCTGAGGTCGGCTACATTACGCCTTACGAGCCGACGATGTTCGGGTTTGATAGTTTTATAAAGGGCAAACGGCCGCAAGACCATCGTATTCCCGAGGGATAAATGTTGCCACCACTGCGAACCAATTCATTGAAGATATATGTTGAAAATCGGAGTTAACACGTTTTTGCTGACGTCCCCCTTTACGAATGAGAGCATTGCTGTTTTAGAGCAATTCAAAGCGTGGGGCGTAGACGGTGTAGAGATTGCCTTAGAAGATACGACCCATATTGACCCCCTAGTGATCCGGAAGGCGCTGGACGATATCGAGCTGGAATGCTTGTCGATCTGTGCGGCCATGGGGCCAGGGCGCGATCTGCGCGGTACGCCCGAAGAACAGAAAAATGCACTTGACTACATCCATGGTGCCATGGAAACCATGGCCGCGCTGGGGTGTCCCGTATTGGTAGGCCCGCTTTATTCCGCTGTAGGGCGCGCCGAGGCTACCAAGCCCGATGATTACAAACGTCAATGGGACACGGTGGTCGGACACCTGAAAGCCGTTGCGTCGCGTGCCGATTCATTGGGGGTGAAGCTCGCCCTTGAGCCGCTTAACCGGTACGAGACCGATTTTATCAATACCAGTGCGCAAGCCAAAGCGTTGATCGAGGCAGTGGACCAACCGTCGGTAGGCATGCTGCTGGATACCTACCACATGAATATCGAAGAGAAGAACCAGGCCAAGGCAATTGCCACCGCAGGCAAGCACCTGCTTCACGTCCACGCCTGTGGATGCGACCGCGGAGCGCCAGGCGGAGACCACATCGACTGGGACGGCGTTCGCAATGCCCTCCAGGAGATCGGCTATACGGGAAGCTTGGTAATCGAGTCTTTCACGCCGGATGTCAAGGTCGTTGCTAAGGCGGCTTCGATTTGGCGCGACGTAGAACCATCCCAAGAGGCGATTGCCGTCAAGGGGCTGGCTTTCCTACGTGCTCAGTTCGCGTCGTTAGGGTAGGTGTTGTCGGTTGGTGCCCAGTCTGTTGCGTTTCAAAAAGTTAAACGCGGGCTCGTGAATTTCCAAGGGAGCATGCCTTGGAAATAATTCCTTCTACTCACTTGTTGGTATTGTGAGGTTTATCGAAAACATCTACTATTGTTTCAGTTTTACGGCTATTCCCAAGCCCATAATTCCGTTTTAAGAACATTAGTGAACAACTTAAACCGAATCAATATCATGAAAAAGCAGTGGTTTTTAATGGCTATGTTGTGTTTTGCCGTTTCATTTGCACAAGCACAAATCACCAAGCAAGGAAAAGGAAGTCGGGGTTATCTACGATTGGGCTTCAGCTCGTTTGGCGATGAGCTGTCGGACGACTTGTCTAATTTTTCCGTGGATAACGGCGCAGCGATGAGCGGCGATGCTTCCCTGCGGGACAATATGCTCGCTGGTCGCTATGGCGTCCAGCGCGGGTATGTGCTGGAGTTCGGGCGCCAGTATTATTTTACCAAGCGGAGCCTGCTGCCGTTGATCGACGGCCGCTTAGGCCTCGACTGGACCCAACTTTCGCTAACCTATAACGAGCTGGATTTTGCTCCGATTGTCGAACGGGACTTGGCAGACGGATATTATGCCAGCGAGGATCAATCCGCAGCAGTGTCGATTTCGACTAAGGTGGGACCCGTGTTTTCGATTCGGCCTATCGGCAAGCTCGTCGTCGATGCGCGCGTGCAGCTTGCTGCCGTGTATTATGCCAATCTCACGAACTACGCCGCCTACAATGACACTACGGATGACGAGCGGTATTTTTCCTTCTTCCCCGACCTCGATGAGGAAGACGGTCTGGGTGCGGTTACTCAGGTTGCCAACCTGTTCTTCAAGCCCAATTTTGGAGCGACGGCGCGGTACGGTGGTCTGGGGCTGGCACTTGACTATGCACCGGGATCCGTCAAAGCCGAATACATGTCCGACGAAGGCGACGGGGAGGCGAAGTTCAAGCACAATGTCTTCCAGATCAAGCTTAGTCTCACGCTGTAGCGTATTTACCCATCGTAGCCGGAGCAGGATATCCGGCTTTTTTATACCACGGGCCATGGGTTTGCCCGGTAAAAGTCGCAGGCTAGCGGGGGTGTCTGGCGTTCTTAGCTGAAAAATTACAATGCGTGCGGGGATGGATTGGGTCAAAAGTGATAGCTTAGCGGCTGAATCGTTTAACCTTATCCAGGCAGGTCGGATGCTGCCTGTTTACATTTGGCTCATGAATAGAATTTACGCCTTATTGCTCCTAAGTTTGGCCGCGCTGTATGCCAGCGCCCAGGAGAAGACCGATCAGGTCGAAGCTAACTATCAACTGGCCGCCCGGTTTTCGCCGGAAAAGTTGAAGCGGATGATTTTTTCGACCTCAGTCGATCCCCAGTGGCTCAAGCATTCCGAACGGTTTTGGTACACTTACGAAACCTCGTCGGGCAAAAAATGGTATATCGTCGATCCGGTCGCTAAGCGCAAGCAACCCTTGTTTGACAATGCCCGGATGGCTGCCATGCTAACGCGCGTGGTCCGCGATCCGTTTGATGCCCAACATATCGATATCCGCAACTTGCGTTTTTCGGAAGACGAACGCAAAATACGGTTTGAAACCAACAGTACCCGCGACACGCTGAAGAGCGAGGAGGAACGGAAGAAAAGCACTAACAAAAGTGATTCGCTGAAGAAGAAGGTGTTCTACCTCGAGTACGACTTGCAAACCGAACAGCTGATCGAGTTAGCCGATTCGCTCAAGCCGAAGGACCCACTGTCGTGGGCATCGTTTTCGCCCGACACTACCATCGCGGTGTATGCGAAGAACTACAATTTGTATTGGATGGACCGGGAGAACTACGAGAAGGCGGTCAAGGACGAAAAAGACAGTACGATTGTGGAGCATCAGTTCACGACCGACGGCGAACAGTATTATGCGTGGGGTGGCAGTGAATACAGCACCACCACCGGCGACGACAAAAAGGACGAAGAAGAACGGGAGAAGCGCAAGCGCGCACCCATCACGTGGTCGCCGCACGGCAAACACTTCGTCGTCGTGCGCAAGGATAGCCGCCACCTTCAGGAACTGTGGGTCATCAATAACGTAGGGGGCACACGACCCACGCTAGAAACCTACAAATACCAGATGCCGGGCGAAAGCGACAGCACCGAACAGGAGCTGTATATCTTTGATACGGCTACCAAGGTACCCCGGCAGCTCAACGTAGCAGCTTTCAAAAACCAGACACTGACGATCTGGTCTGCGCCGCGGCCGGTCAACAGCGCGCCGGGCGAAATCCGTATCAACACCTGGCTGGGCGACGAAAACCAGTTTTTCTTCGGGCGGTCGAGCCGCGACCTGAAACGTATTGACATCGGTACACTGTCCGTTTCCGGTGACGTGAAAATCCTGGTCGAAGAGCGCGCCAACACCTACCTCGACCTACGGCGCCCGGAACTGCTCGACGGCAGCCGTGAGTTCGTGCACTGGTCGCAACGCGATGGCTGGGGGCACTATTACCGCTATGACATGGAGGGCAACTTGCTCAACCAGATTACCTCAGGCGAATACTACGCGGCGAATGTTGTCGGGCTCGACGGCCAGACCCTGTACTTCGCCGCCAACGGGCGCGAAGCGGGAGAAGACCCGTACTACCTGCATCTTTACCGCGTCAATGTGGACGGGAGCGGCCTGCAACTGCTCAACCCCGGTGATTTTGACCATCAGGCGAGCATGAGCGAGAGCAAGCGATTCTTTGTCAACAACTATTCGCGTGTCAACACGGTGCCCGCCTCGGCACTGTATGATAATCGTGGGCAAAAAATCATGGATCTGGAAACGGCAGACTTGGCAAAACTGTTTGAGGCTGGATACCAGTTCCCCGAGCCCTTCGTCGTCAAAGCAGACGACGGCATCACCGACCTGTATGGTGTGATGTACAAGCCGTTTGACTTTGATTCCACGCGTAGCTATCCGTTGGTACAATACGTGTATCCCGGCCCGCAGACCGAGGCGGTTAACAAGTCATTCGGGCGGAGCATGGACCGGATAGACCGCTTGGCGCAGTTCGGATTCGTCGTGATGACCGTCGGAAACCGTGGCGGACACCCGGCACGCTCAAAATGGTATCACAACTACGGCTATGGAAACCTGCGCGACTACGGCCTGGCCGACAAGAAGGCGGCTGCCGAGCAACTGGCCGACAGGCATTCTTATATCGACATTTCCCGCGTGGGCATCACGGGGCATTCGGGCGGCGGATTTATGTCGACCGCGGCCATGCTGGTATATCCAGACTTCTTTAAAGCAGCTGTATCGGGCGCGGGCAACCACGAGAACAATATTTACAACCGCTGGTGGAGCGAGCGCCACCACGGCGTAACGGAACGCGTAACGCCGACAGGCGACACCACATTCACGTACAGCATCGAACGCAATACGCAGCTGGCGAAAAACCTGAAAGGCCGGCTGCTGCTGGTGACTGGCGATATCGACAACAACGTGCACCCCGCCAATACCATCCGTATGGCCGAAGCCCTGATTAAGGCGAACAAGCGTTTTGATTTTGTACTGCTGCCCGGGCAGCGCCACGGTTTCGGCAACATGACCGAATACTTTTTCTGGAAGATGGGAGACTATTTTAGCCAACATCTATTGGGCGACTATAAGGACGACGTAGATATCGAAGAGATCAACCGGGAGATACCGCAACGGCGCTAGCCCTGTCGTGGGCAGCAGCCCTAGCCGGCTTGCCAACCCATACCATACGCCACGAAAAAAGCCTCACGTTTCTTACACGGAGGCTTTTTTCATCGCTAGGCTAGGCCTAGTGTCTCGATATACGATTACTATGGTGTGGTGGGCGGGCTCAGTTCCCGATCCTTGCGTTTGCCATCCGCATCCAGTTTGATTACTTTGAGGTCTTCTTCTCCTTCGCGTTCCAAGCTGATTTCATAGTAGGGCGCCTTATTTCTCGACTCTACATGATACGCCGTCGCAACCGTCCAACCTGTATATTCTTCGCCGCTCAAGGTCGTTTTCACGCCTTGTGGCAGGTTTTCTGGTTCGACTAGGGTCCGCTTTACACTATCCTGTTGTTCTTGTTGCTGGATAGCCAGGGGCTGGATTTCAGTGTTTATGGCAACATGCTCACGGGCGGTTTCCGTCTGTCCCGCGCTGGCAAATGCCCATCCGCCTAAGGCTACCGCGGCTACTAACATCATCTTTTTCATTTTCTTTGTCTTTAAAGGTAAACGATAAAATTATTTAACCAATTACTTGGGATGTATAACGAAATAGTTGTGCCAAAATGGAAAATCGCCTTTAAAGCCGCATAGGGGAGGCCAGGCAACCCGAGGGGAGTGGAGGGGTTTCCACACGTGGGGAAAAACGCAACAATGTGAGCGGTATAGGTGCAGCGATCACTTGCAACCATGTCGGGGCGGCCACGGTACGGACGTTAGCACAGTCGGCCTTACCTACTGTCCGGTTCGCAAGATCTTTTCCATCTTCCGGCCTTTGGCCAGCTCATCCACGAGTTTGTCGAGGTAGCGGACTTTGCGGGTGAGCGGGTTGTCGATTTCTTCGATGCGGTAGCCACAGATCACGCCCGAGATAAGCGACGCATTGGGGTGGAGCGTGGCGCGTTGGAAAAATGTTTCGAACGTTACGTTTTCGTCAATGAGCGCTTGCAGTTTTCGCTCGTCAAAGCCCGTTAGCCATTCGATGACCTGATGGAGCTCCTCTTTCGTCCGGTCTTTGCGTTCCACTTTGGTAACGTAGTGCGGGTAAACCGACGCGAATGTCATGTGTGCGATGCGTTGGTGGTGTACTTCGGAATTGTCCATATCTTGTACGTTTGTCGCTCGGCGCGGTGATTAACAACGAGCAGCGGACGTCGCGGCACCGACCGGCTTACATCTTCAGCCCGATTTCGCGGAGTCGTTCGTCCAGGTACTCGCCAGCCGTCATGTCCGTGTAGGCCTTGGGATATTCCTCGCTAATGCAGGATTCCAAGGATGTCAGGCTCACCGTACCTTTGGGATGCAGAAAGAACGGTACCGAATACCGGGATGTTTTCATCATTTCGCGCGGCGGATTTACCACGCGATGTGTCGTTGATTTCAGTTTGTTATTGGTGAGGCGCTGCAGCATATCGCCGACATTCACGACGATGTCTTCGCCGTGGGCTTTCACCGGATACCATACGCCGTCGCGGGTGAGCACCTCCAGGCCGTCAGCACTAGCACCGATGAGCAGGGTGATCAGGTTGATGTCTTCATGGGCACCGGCGCGCACTGCATCGTCTGGCAGGCTGTCGGGATCCTCAATCGGGAAATAATGGATGGCACGGAGGATGGAGTTGCCCTCGTGCACACGGCTTTCGAAATAGTCCTCCTCCAGCCCCAGGTACACGGCGATGGCCTTCAGCAACTGGCGCCCGGCGTGCTCCAGCCTGCGGTACACTTCCGAGGTTACCTCGTTGAAACGCGGCAGTTCGTCCACGATGATGTTGTCCGGATACGTGGTTTTATCGTAGTCGTCGCCAGCTATGGTTTGCCCGCGTTGCCAAAATTCCTTCAGGTCCGGTGTTTTGGAGTCTTTGGCTTTTTCGCGGCCTTTGGAGGTATATCCCCGCTGCCCGGCAAGTGCCGGTATCTCGTATTTGGCTTTCACCTCGTCGGGTAAGGCAAAGAACGCTTCCACTACCTGGTACAGTTCGTCGATCAGGGCTTTGTCCATGCCGTGGTTGGCGATGGTCACGAAGCCCGTTTCGTTAAAGGCCTTGCCGATGGCTTGCGAAAACTGCTGGCGCTGCGCGGCCGACCCCTGCGTATAGTCGTGGAGATCAAGTCTGGGAATATTGACGGTCGACATATCTTTTCTTTTTTGGTAAAGGTAAGG
>CAYUIZ010000048.1:0-20886 GCA_964444885.1 uncultured Sphingobacteriaceae bacterium
CCACGGGCGGTAATTCAGCGGATTTTCTTACATTTACAGGATTAATCCCATTCATAGCGTGAGCACGGTTTTCAAAATACGGGTATTGCTGGTCATCCTGACGCTCTGCTTTATCGGTACCGCCATTACCATCCACCTCACGTTTTCCGAACGAAGTCTCCTGCTGTACGAGGGGCGAACCATTGAGAACAACCTCCAGAAGAAAGAGTGGAAAGTACGCGAGCTTCTGGCGGATTCTACGCAGGTCGCGAGCCTCATCACGGCAAAGGATGACCCGGTATATGCCGAATACATCATCGATTCCTACGTTAAGCGCCATAATATCGGGGTGCTGGTGTATGCAAACAACGACCTGGATTTCTGGACCTGGGACCGCTTCGTGCCGAAAACAGACGCTGGCATTCGGCCGGGAAGCTCGCTGATGCAGGCCGACAACGGCTGGTATCTCTTTATCAAGGAGGTGAGAGGCACCTCGTCCATCCTGTTCTTGGTGCCGATAAAGGCCGAGTTCCAGATGAATAATACCTACCTGCGTAATGATTTTGCGCCGGACCTCATTGAGAGTGAAAATCTCGTCATCGCTAACTACGATGATATGGACACGTACCATATCCGGGCACTGGACGGCCGCTACCTGTTCTCCGTGCAGCTGTCGGGCGGGCAATACTCCAGCTTTTACGCGGGTTTGGAACTCACCATGTGGATATTGGCCGGCTTTTGCGTCCTTGTGTTGGCCAATATGTTATGCGTGTGGATTGCCAAACGCGGCTGGGTGTGGAGCTCCGTGCTCTTGTTTGCCGTACTCCTCGGCCTGAGCCGTTATGTTGAGCTTTCTACCGGCTGGCTGTCGTCTCAGTTCAGCATGGGTTTGTTTGATCCGCGCTATTTTGCTTCCAGTATCTTTTTTCCGCATCTGGCGGGGTTTATGATGAACGTGTTCGTCTTCAGCTGGTTTGTAGCGTACGTGTATGCGTTCCGCCATCAGTTGGATGTCAGCCGATTTGCGAGGCGGGGTGTCGCGTCCGCCCTGCTGATGCTGGTTTTCGGCGCGTTGATTTATGCCGTATGCTATGGCATCGCCAGTGCCTTTGAAGGGCTGGTTGGCAACTCGGATATTAACTTCGACCTGACCAATATTCTGGGGCTTACTGGATACAGCTGGCTGGGTATCCTGGCGCTTTGGTTTAGCTTGGCTAGCTTGGTGTTTATCATCGATGTGCTGGTTGTTATCGCGCGCAAGCTCTACCCGCGTCACCAACGGTTAGTCATGGCTATTGGGTTGGGCGTGCTGGCCTTGCTCGTTATCCAAGCGTTCCTCGGCTCCTTGACGCTGGCACTTCCCTTTATTTGCGCATTGGTTTTATTGCGGGCTTGGTACCCCAGTTTCCAGGGCAGATCAGACTTTGCCATGCTGATTTCGACTTTGTTGCTCCTCGGCGGTATTTCGGCGGTTAAGCATTCAGAAGTACTGCAAGCCAAAGCGCTTGAAGAACAGAAGTTCACCATCCAAAAGCTCGTGGCTGCCGAAGACGTAAACGCGGAAATTTTGTTTTTCGACTTAGAGCGGGAGATTGCACGCGACCCCCTGTTGATTGCCTACTTCAAAGATCCCGACGCTTTTGATAGCAATCACCTGGAGGAGCATCTCATGAAAACTTACCTGAGCGGGTATTTGTCTAAATACGAGTTCAGCGCGGCGGAGTACGATGTCAATCTCCATCCTATCGGTAATAGCTCGACGAGCACGCTGCTGGCATACCGCGACAAGGTGATTTCCGGGGCTATCAAGGTCGCTGAAAACCTGGATTTTTACCGTGCGCGCGGCAGCTTCGGCAGTTTTGAGTATTTCGCCCAATTGCCCATCGTGCACGAAGGCGAGCAGTACGGCGTGTTGCTCATCGAGCTGAAAAACAGGTCCTTCGCCCAGCGCAAGGTGTTTCCCGATGTATTAATCGACGGCCGTATCGAACAGCAACAGTCGGACGCACTCTCCCAGTATGCCTACGCGTTTTACCAGGACGGCAACCTGATCAGCCAATTCGGCAAATATCGCTACCCGCTGAACGACGGCATCTATCCCCCGGACCGCCGCCGCTACGTGCCGCTCGGCAATTATGGCGGATTCAGCCACCTCATGTACCGGCCCAATGAGTCAACCATGGTCGTACTCAGCCAGCCTGAGCGGAACTATTGGGCTCAGATTGCATCCCTGTCTTTCCTGTTCTTGGTGTTCTTGCTGCTATCCTTCACGGCCTACGTCATCCAGTGGATCGTACTGACACTGAATAATCACGGATTCAGCTTGCGCAACCTGCGTTGGAGCTGGCTGATATTCAAGAACCGGATTCTATATCGCACGCGGATACAGACGTTTATGGTCGTTGCGGTAGTCTTTACATTGGTTATCGCGGGTGTGATTACGTACCTGAACATTAGCCGCCAGTTTCGCAAGCAGCTGGAAGAAAATGCGTTGCAGTATGTGGCAGACGTGGCCAAGGGCCTGGAGGTACGCGGCCTAGTAGACCGGGGCGGTGCGGCTGGCACCTTTACCAATGAAAACTTCAACGTCATCGCCGAGTCGATGGCACGGGATCTCAATCTGTACAGCACAGCCGGGGAATTGATTCTAACGACGGAGCCACGCATATTCGACCTCAAGATGATGTCGCGCTACATGGATGCCAAGGCATACATTCAGCTGGGCAAATACGAGCAAACGCAGTTTGGCGTCGCGAAACAGTTGGGCGATCTGCATTACTATACGGCATACGCGCCCATCCGCAATGAACATTACCAGGCACTGGCCTATCTAAGCTTGCCGGTTTACGGCATTCAGAAGGACTTCGACGAAAACGTGGGCATGCTGTTGAACACGCTTATTAATATCTACGCCCTGGTTATCTTGATTCTAGGGCTGTTTGCCGTTTTCGTCGCGAATAAAATCACGGCGCCATTGACACTAGTGCAGCGTACGCTGGCCAAGACGACGATCGGCCGGCAAAACGAACCGATCTTCTGGAAGCGAAACGACGAAATCGGCAGCTTGATCCGGGAGTACAACTTGATGATTGTGGCGCTGGAACAAAGTGCGAATAAGATTATGCAAGCCGAGCGCGAGTCTGCATGGCGCGAAATGGCCAAGCAGGTCGCCCACGAAATTAAGAACCCGCTGACGCCGCTGAAGCTCGGCGTGCAGTTGCTGGAACGCTCGTGGCGCGAGAAGGACCCGAATTTCGATGAGAAGTTTAAGCGCTTCAGCCAATCGTTTATCGAACAGATTGACAGCCTCTCGCATATCGCGTCGGAGTTCTCCAATTTCGCCAAGATGCCCGATACCAAGCTGGAGGATGTCAGCGTCATGGAGGTGCTGGCTACGGTTGTTGATGTTTTCCAAAATAACACGGGGGTCAATATTTTGCTGAACAGCCACGCGGATGATACATTCGTGGTCAAGGGCGACCGCGACCAGCTATTGCGGAGCTTTAACAACCTGATTAAAAACTCGATCGAAGCCAGTGCGAGCAAAAGGCGGTGCCGGATCACGATAACGGTAAGCCGGGGAACGGATCAAAGCATTACCGTCACGCTGCAAGACAACGGGGAAGGCATATCCCCCGAGATACAGGAAAAGCTGTTCCAGCCCAACTTTACGACGCGCAGCTCCGGCACCGGACTGGGCTTGGCTTTCGTCAAACAGGCCATCGAAGGGATGGGCGGAACCATCCACTACCATACCATCATCGGAAAAGGAACGACCTTCTATCTGACCATCCCGCAACTCCAAGTACAGGACGTCGTGGAAGCACATGGTTAATCCCAAAAAAAGTTGAAAGTAGCTGGCCGAAAGCCGGGCAGTTTAGCGGAGCACGATGCTGCTGCGGCCCATTGGCCCTTGGTCTGAATAGAGCAAGACGGTATACGTGCCTCTTTGGAATGGCTGGCTGTCGCGCCAGTCCAGGCTGTAAAGTTTTCCGTCGTTCGAAAATTCGATCGCTGTCTTAAAGGTGTACTGGAGGCGGTTGGTGCCCGATTGGAAAAAATCGCTTCCTTCGGGTGTGCGCAGGTTGCCGTTGGGGTCGATGATACGAACGTATAGGTCAACCATCCCGGCCGTTGCGAGCGGATTGTCTGCAATGGTGAAATTAATGTCGAAGCGATCAACGCGCCGTGCGCGGGTGTCTGGCTCCTCCCGGTCGCGGCTGCGTTCGCGCACGCCTACCACGCTCATGTTGGATACCTGGAGCGCCGAGGCTACCCGGAGCTGTTCCGCCATGGTGAAGTTCTCTTCCTCTAGCGAGTCCGCACGGGTCTCGGCATGTGTGATGGTCTCCCGCAGGCGCCCTTGTTCGGCGATCAATTGCGTGTTTTCACGGCGCAAGGTCTCGATTTCGCCGGCATAGCGGTATACTTCCCCGCGCAATTCGTTAATCTGCTGCCTGGCCTCGTCAATATCTTCTTGGGTAATGGCATGGTCGTTAAGCCGGTCGCGCAAGCCTGCGATGACCCGATGGGCGCTGTCGCGCGACGATTTAAGGGCACCGCTCAGCTGCATATTTTCGGCGTCCAGCCGGTTTAGTTCAATCTCAATGCGGTCGACCTCAGCTTGCAGGCTTATTTTTTCATACGTGATTTCGCTAATCTCTTCGTTGGACGTTTTATACTGTACATAGAAGTAGATGTTCGTGGCTAAAAGAGCTACGATAGCGACGACGAAAAAATAAATCTTTGTTGAGTCGCGCTGTACAGTTTGTACGGGGGACTCATAACCTGATTCGGGCATTTCAACAGTCTAAAAAATTGCAATAAAAACGTATCAAAAATTGTTCCAACATACATATCGCGGTCAGGAATGGTGAAATTAGCCTCGTTAGCCCTCTTTCAAACGCGGTGTTCTGCCGTCTGGCGTACAGGGGTAGCACGGCTCAGGGCGCGTGTTGCTCAGGGGATTGGCTTCGTGTATGGGTGTCAAAACAGGCCCTCGTGCACTTCGCATTATTTCCTTATTTTTGTAGCTCATTAGTGACACTATCGATGGAAGGGATTTACTACGTTGACTTGCTGGGCACGATGGTTTTTGCCATTTCGGGATGTTTGGCGGCCATTCGGCACAATATCGACGTGTTTGGCGCCGGCTTTACTGGTTTCGTTACGGCAATTGGTGGCGGTAGCCTGCGTGATATTTTCCTTAATCTCCGCCCGGTTTGGGTGGACGACGGAAACTATTTGATTGTGATATTCCTCGGCGTAGCAATTGCCATTGCGTTTACCCGGGCATTAACCGGGCTATCGAAAACGCTGACCCTGTTTGACGCGTTGGGTATAGGCCTTTTTACCGTGGTGGGCGTGCAAAAGTCAATCGACTACGAAAGTTCAATGCTGGCGGCGGTTCCATTGGGTATGTTCTCGGCTGTGATGGGCGGTGTGATCCGGGATACGCTGATGAACGAGACGCCGCTGATTTTCAGGCGGGAGGTCTACGCTTCAGCCTGTTTTGCAGGAGCGATGCTGTTCGTCGTCCTCCATCTGCTGGGTGTGGATAGCGGTGTCAACGCATGGATTAGCGCTACGTTGGTCGCCCTGATCCGCGTCGTGTCAGTCAAATTTCAGCTGTCGTTGCCTGTGGTAGGTGGGTAGCCCAAAGACTCAGCCCCTGCTGCGAACGCGGCTTAGCGCACACGATGTTTCCTGACCGGGAACTTCATTTTATAGTCTGTCTTCACGTTGCCTTTGGTAATGGCGTCCAGCTTGCCTTTCAGCATGGCCTTGCGGAGCGGGCTAAGTTTTTCGATGAACAACTTGCCTTCAATGTGGTCGTATTCGTGCTGGATAATCCGGGCGGCTAAGCCTTCGTAGACCTCGTCGTGTTCCACCCAGTTTTCGTCCACATATTGAATGCGGATTCGAGGCGGGCGCGATACGTCCTCGCGGACGTCGGGAATACTCAGGCAACCCTCGTTAAACATCCACTTTTCGCCGTCTTCTTCCGTAATCCAGGCATTGATAAATACTTTTTTGAAGTCCTTGAGCTGGTCGTCGTCTTCGGCGAAGGGGCTTGCGTCGACCACGAATAGCCGGATGGACAAGCCAATTTGGGGAGCGGCCAGGCCTACACCGTGAGCGGCATACATCGTCTGAAACATATTGTCGATCAGCTCCCCGAGCTTGGGGTAGTCCGCGTCGATTTCTTCGCATTTGCGTTTCAGGATGGGGTCGCCGTAAGCCAGGATGGGCAGTTTCATAAGCACCAAGGACAAATAAATTTTCCACAAAGGTAGTTTTTTTCGGTCAGGGAGTAAAGTGGCGCGGCCATAAAGACAGGACGCAATACGCTGTGGCGGCTACAGGGTGGCTTCCGATGCGCTCCCGTCGCACAAAAATGACAAGCCGTTTAAAATCGCAAGTTTTGCCGATATTACTAGCAAGATGGGATGTTATTCCATATTTTTGGCACTTTGTCTTTTACAACCTTAATAAACAATGAAGAGCTGGTTTAACCGTAACGCGACACATTTGGCCATTGTGGGCCTATTCATCGCCATTGCTTTCCTATACTTCCCGCAGGCATTCCAGGGCAAGGTGCTCTACCAAAACGACGTGCTGCAAGCCCAGGCCGGCCAAAAGGAAATCCTGGACATCAAAGAGCGCGACGGGGACCTGCCGCTGTGGACCAACTCCATGTTTGGTGGCATGCCTTCCTATCAGGTGCTCGTTGAGCTACCGAGTAATATCGGGACGTACATTATGCAGGGCTTCAAGGGTATATTCCCGCATCCTATTGATGTGTTGTTACTTTATCTGCTTGGTGCGTACTTGCTTTTCAACGTATTGCGTGTCAAGCCTTGGCTGGCGGCGGTAGGGGCGGTAGCCTTTGCGTTTACATCCTATAATTTCATTTATATCGAGGCAGGCCATGCGAATAAGACCTACGCGCTGGCCTTCATGGCGCCCATCATTGCCGGGGTGCTGCTGGCCTTGCGCGGGCGCTATTTGGCGGGTGCAGTGGTGTTAGCCCTTGCGCTAGCTTTGCAGTTGCGGGTCAATCACGTGCAGGTCACGTATTACCTCTTTCTTGCGCTGCTGGTGCTCGTGCTGATCGAGCTGTATCATGCGATCAAGGAAAAACGCATACTGCCGTTCGGGAAAGCCTTGCTCGCGATGGGCGGGGCAGTGGTATTAGCGTTGGCCGTCAATGCATCCTTACTCTGGCCGACGTATGAATATAGCAAGGAAACTATCCGCGGTCCTTCTAACTTGGTGAGCACGAGCGCGGAGCGCACGGACGAAGGCCTGAGCAAAGAGTACGCATACGGCTGGAGCCAAGGTATAGGCGAAACGATCACGTTCCTCATTCCCAACGCATATGGAGGCGGTTCCAGTCCGGTACTCGACCCAGAATCCAACATGGCACAGGTTTTTGTCAACCGGGGCGCCTCGCCCGAGCAGGCGGTCGATATGCTTCGGGGCTTGCGTATGCCAACCTATTGGGGTGACAAGGCATTCACCTCGGGGCCGTGGTACTTCGGCGCTATCGTCGTGTTTTTCTTCATTCTGGGCTTGGTGCTGGTCAACGGCCGGATCAAATGGTGGTTGGCTGGTGCGACGTTCCTACTCATTCTCCTCTCGTTTGGCCGGCATTTTCCGTTGGTTTCAGACTTGTTTTTCGATTATTTCCCGATGTACAACAAGTTCAGGGCAGTGGAGTCTATCTTGATGGTCGTCATGTTGCTGGTGCCTGTCCTCGCGGTATTGGGCGTCCATGAAATCATTAATAACCGAGCGAACATCAAGAATCTGGATAAAAAATTGCTGTACACCCTGTATGGCGTAGGCGGTTTCCTGTTGCTCGTGGCTATTGTACCGGGCCTGTTCCTCAGTTTCAAGACGCAAGACCACCAGCAGATTGCCCAAGCGTTGGGTCAGCAGGCCCAGGATCCGGCGTTCGGCGCCGATCTCATGGGGGCTTTGGTCGACGATCGGGCGGATATGGCGCGGATGGACGCGATGCGGTCGTTGGTGTTTATCCTCATCGGATTTGCGGCGGTGTGGTTTTTAATCAAAGGCAAGTTGCGCGCACAAACGGCCGTCATCGTGCTGGGCTTAGCCATTCTCGTTGATCTCTGGACGGTGGACAAGCGCTACCTCAACAAGGACAATTTCATCGATAAGCTCCAATTGTCAAGGCAGTTTGTGGCGGAGCGCGAGGTAGACCAGCTAATCCGGATGGACAAGGACCCCAATTACCGGGTGCTCGACCTGACGACAAATCCGTTTATGGACGCACGCACGTCCTATTTCCATAAGTCGCTGGGTGGTTACCACGCAGCCAAGCTCATGCGCTACCAGGAGCTGATCGAGCGTCAGCTCGCTGGCGGGGCCATTAACGAGGACGTGCTCGACATGCTGAATACGCGCTACCTCATCACGACGGACGCCGGCCAGGACGCCGGCAACCAGCGCATCGCACGGCGCAACACCGCGGCGGGCAATGCTTGGTTTGTGGAGCGTGTAACCTTCGTGGAGTCAAACGAGCAGGAAATGGAGGCGCTCAACAGCTTTGATGCCAGCCGCGACGCATTCGTGCATACCGAGTTTAAGGATGTACTCAATGAGCAGCGCCTCGGCACGGCCGCAACGGGCAGCATCGAACTGGTTTCCTATCGTCCGGATCACCTGGTCTACGATTATTCTGCGCCGAACGATGCCCTAGCCGTCTTCTCGGAGGTTTGGTACGACAAAGGCTGGAAAGCGTATGTCGACGGACAGGAGTTGCCCATCATCCGGGCCAACTATTTGCTGCGGGCCCTGCAATTGCCGGGTGGCAACCACCAAGTGGAATTCAAGTTTGAGCCACGATCATATCACACCGGTGAAACGATCTCCCTGATTGCTTCGATTATCCTGTTGTTGGGTCTGGGAGCCGTTATATGGCTTGAAATCCGCGGCAGGAACGAGGAAAACGGAAATCAGCCGGTTAAAAAAGCTTAAGCTGGGGATCCGTCACCCGGAAGGACTTGCGGTGATGCGGGGTGAGCCCGTGCGCCAGAATGGCCTGACGGTGCCGCACGGTAGGGTATCCTTTATTTTGAGTCCATTGGTATTCTGGAAAATCGGTGGCGATCGCCTCCATATAGTCATCCCGATAGGTCTTGGCCAAGATGGATGCCGCGGCGATGGAAAGGAACTTGCCGTCCCCTTTGACGATGCAGGCGTGGGGTATTTCCCGGTAGGGTACAAAGCGGTTGCCGTCTACGAGTACGAACTCGGCTTGGGTCGCTAAGGCGTCCAGGGCGCGATGCATGGCTAAGTAGGAGGCGTTGTGGATGTTGATGCGGTCGATCTCTTCCGGCGTGGCGCTGGCTACGGCAAATGCTAATGCTTCGTTTTCAATCACCGTCCGCAGGTCGCCGCGCTTGGCGGCAGTTAGCTGCTTGGAATCGTTCAGCAGCTCATGGCGGTAGTCGCGGGCGAATACGACCGCCGCGGCAAAGACAGGGCCAGCTAGACAGCCTCGTCCGGCCTCGTCGCATCCCGCTTCCACCCACACATCCTGATAAGCTGAAAGTAGCATTTTCGTTGCATCCTTTAATTAGATACGGCAAAAATATACTTTTGTGGACAAATCTGAAACCTTTCGGCGGACATAGGCTTTTTTGGTGAAAATCAGGCGGTTTTGTTCCCGGATTGTAATATTTCCTATACAATTAAACCGGTTGTGTTACAGATTGTCGAAGTTTAAATATGGCGCAGTTACGCGAGAACATAAGAAGGATAACCCTAGCGTGTTGCATGCTGGTTTTGGCCGTGTCGGCCTACGCCCAGCGCAACGCCAGCAGGGAGATCGGCTTGACTTGGGCTGACGGGATCGTTGTGGACGGAAACCTGGAAGACTGGGGCGACTCGCTGACCAACGAATACGCCTCGCAAGATTTGCAATACCAGCTCAAAAATGACGGGACGCATGTGTACGTAGCGATGCGCGTCGTGGATCGCGACCGGCAGATGCAAGTGCTCAGCCAGGGCTTTAGCTTTATGGTCAACACCAGCGGCAAGCGCCGTCCAGGGCCCACCGTGGTGTATCCCATTGCGGACAGGCTTTCTTTTCGGGCGATCATGTCGGCCGACAACGATGACCGTCCCGAGGATATGCGGGAAGGCGGATTGCAGGCGATTCGCGCCATCTACGTGTTGCGTTTTGACGATATTCTCGATGGGCAGATATCCCTCGATAACGAATACGGCATCCACGCCGAAGCCCTGATCGACTCCACGGATGCGCTCTGCTTCGAAGCCAAGGTGCCCCTGCGCAGGCTCGGTATCCGAAGCGGATTCGATCAGGAACTGGCCTTTAACGTGAAAATAAACGGTATGATCGCCCCGAGGCGAACTACCGACAACCGCGCTGTGCGCCAACGGGGCGGCTATTACGGTTCCCCCTACGGCTATGGGTACGGATATGGCCAGCCCACGCAGTCACGGCCACGCGAAGAGCCAGGTACCTGGCTGATTTCGGTATTGGCAAATTCTAATAAATAACGAACGCGATCAAAAAACTTAATAACAGAAAATAATGAAGTCAATTCGTGCTTTGTATGGCTCCCTAGTGGCCACCTTTTCGTGGCTTTTGCTACTATGCTTTTTCGTTGCCGGCGCCCATGCGCAAACCAGCGGAACGGTTTCCGGCATTGTGCGCGATTATAATACACAACCGGTGGCCGGCGCATCGGTCAGACTGGCCGGCCTCAGCGACACGCTGCAGACCAGTACCGACAACCAAGGGCGTTATTCGTTCAATAACGTGCGGGCAAGGCAATTTACGCTGATCATTACGAGCCTAGGCTACGATACCACGCGCCGCGAACTCGCATTTGCCGAAGGGGCAGACAACCTGAACGTACCAGCCATTATCGTGATGGAATCGTCGCAGCTGATTGATGCAGTGACGGTGCAGGGTGCCGGCGCCATTACCTTCAAAGAGGATACACTCGAGTATGCGACGCGCAATTTAAAGCTGCGCGAAGGTGCCCAAGTGGAAGATGCCCTACGCCAGCTTGATGGCGTGGAGGTGGACAAAGACGGCAACGTCACCGCCCAAGGTGAGTCTGTCACCCGTGCCCGCATTAATGGCCGCGACTACTTTGGGGGCGATATTAAGACAGCCATCCAAAACTTGCCTGCTGATATCATTGAGAAGATACAGATCGTGGACGACTACGGCGATATGGCAAACCTGACGGGAAACCGAACCGGTGATCCGGAGCGGGTACTCAACTTGCAAGTGGATCCGGCGCGAAACCGCGGCTACTTCGGCAATTTCCGGGCGGGAGGGGGTACGGCAGAACGTTACCTGGCCGATGGAACACTCAATATGATGTGGGACAAAACCGAATTGGCACTGCGTGCCAATGGCAATAACACCAACTACCAAGCCTTCAACTTCAATGTGGGTGGCCGGGGTGCGCGCCGCGGGCCGGGAGGCGGTAGCTACGGCGGTGGCCGTGGCGGATTTGGTGCGCGCAATGGCCTGACCAATTCCCAGTCGTTCGGGTTTGACCTGAAACACGCCTTCAGCGACCGGTTGGAAACGTATGGCGACTACCGCTTTGGTCATGATGATAACAACACGCTGAGCGACCAGCTTCGTGAGGAAGCGCTTGCAACGGGCATCCTGTTGTCTAGCAGCAACATCAACAACGGATCTTTGAGCAATAGCCACCGTTTTAGCTGGAACGTGGAGTACAAGCCTTCTGATGTGTCTTTCATTAAAATATCACCGACATTCCATATCGGCAGCAACAACGGGGAAAACCTGTCGTTGAGTGACGTCCAACGTAACGACGAGCTGGTTAACCGGGTGACAAACAATCAGGCCAATAAGAGTTTTAATCCCAATTACGGCATCAGCGCGCTGTACAACCGCCGGCTGAACGACCGTGGCCGCAACCTCTTCTTCAACGTGTCAGCCAACTCAGCAGCCTCAGAGCAGGATCGGGAAAGCATCCTCAATACCATCAATATGGAACTACCAATAGAGGATCGTGGTGAGGCTTTCCAGCGCCACTTGGTCGACCTGCGCAACAAGAGCCTGAACGGGGGGGCTTCCGTGTCGTACATCGAGCCACTGGGTGAGTTTACCAATCTGGAAGTTAGCTATGATTTTAATTTTGCCTCCTACGACAACCAGCAGCACAATAGTGGCTTTGATGCGGACGGGGACATGATCGGCGGTTCGGACTTCAACTTCGACCGCGCGTTTGATTACACCTTTGCTACGCACCGGGCCGGGCTCACCTACCGCTACCGGAAAGATAATTTTAATTATTCGTTTGGACTGAGCGTGCAGCCCAATACCTTGCGCGGTACCTCATTGGTAGATGGCGTCAGCCGGCCGATTAGCCGCGATGGCTTCAACTTCGTGCCGGTAGCCCGCCTGGAATACCGCCCCAGCCGCAACAAGTCCTTCAACATCAACTATACCGGCCGGGCAAACGAGCCTTCGTTTTCGCAAATTCAGCCGTTTACGGACTACTCGAACGCCAGTACGACCACCGGAATCATTACCGCCGTTACCGGCAACCCCGATCTGGACGCGCAGTTTACCCATGAGATGCGGATTAACTTCCGGAACTTCGACATGGAATCCGGCAGCAGCATTTCGGCGAGTTTGACGGGCACGGTTTCCGAAGACCGTATCGTCAACAACCGGATTACCAGCCAGGATCCCGAGCTGGGCATTGTGCAGGAAACCCGTTACGTCAATGACGATGGCTACTACCAAGGACGTGCCTTCTTCAACTACAACAAGCCCGTGTTTGACAAAAAGCTGACGCTGTCTTACTTCGGGATGGGTACTTACACGAATAACGTGTCCTTTACCAACTCGGAGCGCAACATTGGCCGAAACTGGATGATGGCCAGCCGGTTCGGACTGCGCTTTAACCCCAAGGAGACCGTTGAGGTGATGCCCAGTGTGGGCTATACCTACAACACGACGAACAATTCGCTGGCTTCCCAATCGCGGCTGAACCGCGACATCCATACGTGGAATGTTGGTTTGTTCAGTACGGTAAACTTGTCACCAACCTGGATTTACGGGATTGACCTCACCAAGACAAGCAACAACGGGTACAGCAGCAGTGTGGATGCCAACCCCATGATTATCAACACGTATATTGAGAAGCAGTTCCTCAAAGGGCGCAATGGCGCGATTCGCTTCCAAGCCTTTGACTTGCTGAATGAGCAAACCAACGTGTCGCGCGTGGTGTCTGACGGTTATACGCTTGACAACCGGAGCAACCGATTGGCGCGTTACTTCATGCTAACGCTATCATACCGTTTCCGGAGCTTTGGTGGCGGGACTGCCCAACAGCAAGACACCCCTTGGGGTGGGCCAGGGCGTGGGCACGGCGGCCGGCCGTAAGCGCGTGTAGCCTTCACGAGAGGAGCTAGTTCGTCGTTGCGACCATAATCAAGCCATAGCGCCCATTGGTCAGCCAGTTTTTGTCTTCGGCATCCAAGCGTGTAGCCTGTCCTTCGCTTAGCCCCAAAACGATTTCGGACTTGAGGGTCCGGATGGAGGCGCAGGGGCGGTTCAGGTAATGCAGCACATCGCCGATGGGCGTCGTGGTGGGCCATGCGCGATCTTCAAAGAGCCGGCGGTAGTTGGCGTCGCCTTTGAACAGCAATAACGTGCCGTCCGAGAAGCTCCGATTCAGCTCATCCGGCAGTGCGGTGAAATGCAACGGGCTGTTCCAAAACGGGTGGCTGTGCACGCGGAGCCGGCCTTCATCCAACCAAAATTGTATCGCCTTTGCAAAAGTGGACACGGCGTCGCTTGCCGCATCGCGCATCATGGCCAAGTGACCGCTCACATCGACCGCCGTCGCATCCGAAACAAAAATCGGGTATTGCTTGACATGCAGGATGATTTCCTGAATTTGACCCGTATGGAGCAGGTAGTCGGCCAAAAACAGGTCGGCAATCAGCTCGATGCCGGCATTGTCAACGATATAATCCACCGTTGTGGTGCTGGGCTCGCTGATTCGCGCATGAAAGCGGCATGTATCGTCGATCACCAGTCTGCCCCGCAGCGAGGTGTCGCGCAATACGTCGTTGGCGTCCAGTTGGCTAAGATCCGCGCTGTTGGCCCACAGCGTATTGTAGAGCAACATCGTGAAATACGCATCGCTAAATACCGTACGCTCGGTCATGTGCTTCCGCGCGAAGGAGTCCAAAAATGTAATGTTGTCCGCTAACCCCTCTGATTTGAGCGATGCAAACGGATCGGCGCCACTATTCGGGTAGTCCATGATCCGCATAATCCGGTAATACATATAAGCTTCGGCTTCGAAAAATGGAATTTCCGCGTACGTGAGTCCCGTAAAATCCTGGACGAATTTTTCCCAGAATGGCCAGTCGACAGGCAGGAAATCTTTTTGCTGCGGCGTGGCCGTTCCGGTTTGTATCTCGGCCAGCAATCGGTCTAACTTGTCGGCCTGCGCAGACATCAGCGCGTTGTTGGATTTAATTTGATCGAAGATGAAGGGAACCCGCTTTGCGAACGTAAAGGCGGCAAAGGGGCTGTTGCCGGCGGATATGGGAGGGGGAAGTGTGTGTTGCGTCATGTGTGGGAAGTGCGTGGTTGTTGGTTAAGGCAATTAGATTGCGCCAATTTTGCCACCGTCGACAGGAATGCTGGCGCCGGTGACGTATGCCGCGGCGGGCGACGCCAAAAAAGCAATCATGGCCGCGATTTCCATGGCTTTGGCAAAGCGTTTGGCCGGAATTTGGACGGCCATCTCCTGGGCGGCTTGCTCGGCAGTAATGCCACGTGCTTGGGCTTGGGCTTCAATGAGGCTCGCTAGCCTAGGCGTTTCGGTAGCACCTGGCAGGACATTGTTGACGGTAATGCCATATTGCGCCACTTCATTCGACCAAGTCTTGGCCCAGGATGCCATGGCGCCGCGTATGGTGTTGCTGACGCCCAATCCGGCGATCGGAACCCGCACGGAGGTGGATACGATATTAACGATGCGGCCATAGCCGCTGGCTTTCATGCCGGGCAAGAGCGATTGGGCAATCGCCTGGCTGGCCAGGATGTGCTGCTCGAAAGCCCGAGCAAACCCGAAAGGCTCGGCGGAGGTAATCTCGCCGGGAGGCGGCCCGCCCGTATTATTAATGAAAATGTGTATCGGTTCGTTGTCGGCAAGCGCACTGACTAGCCTTGCGGTAGCTGCGGCGTCTTGGAAGTCGGCCCGGAGCGGCGTATGGCGTTGCCCCGCGGCCGTGTCGAGGGAGGCAACCGCTTCCTGCAGCTTTTCTTCGTTTCGGGCGATGAGTGTGCAGGTGGCGCCTAGCCTAGCAAGCTGTTGCGCGGACGCCAGGCCAATGCCCTGCGATGCGCCTCCGATAAGGGCGTGTTTTCCATGTAGGGAGAGATTCATGTGCGTGGGTTTGTTTTGACGAAGTTAAGGGTATTTATGGCATAAATGCAATCCGGAGTGAGCCTTTTGGAACACCGTCCCCGGTTGTTGGACTGCTCGGCCGTTCGGTTTTTTGGACGGTATGCGTTACCTTTGCGAACGGCCCGCCTGGCGGGATTGTGGCCACGAGGCCACATCGGACAAAACAACACGTGATGAAACCATCTTTGGCAAAAGGAACCCGCGATTTCTCCCCACGCGAAATGGAGAAACGAAACTATATCTTCGATACGATTAAATCCGTTTTCACCAAATACGGCTACCAGGAAATACAGACCCCGTCCTTCGAGAACCTCAGTACACTGACCGGAAAGTACGGCGACGAAGGCGATAAACTTATTTTTAAGATTCTGAACTCGGGAGATTACTTGGCGAAGGCCCCCGAGGCCCTGCTGGCTGAAAAGGAGTCGGCGAGGTTGGTGCCGCACATTTCGGACCGCGCGCTGCGCTACGACCTCACCGTGCCCTTTGCGCGTTATGTGGTGATGCGGCAGCACGAAATCACGCTGCCGTTTAAGCGCTTTCAGATTCAGCCCGTATGGCGGGCCGACCGGCCACAGCGAGGGCGCTATCGCGAGTTTTACCAGTGCGACGTCGATGTCGTGGGTTCGGAGAGCTTGCTCAACGAAGCCGAATTTGTGCTGGTGTACCACGAGGCGCTCAGCAAGTTGGGCTTGCGTGATTTTACCATCAAGCTGAATAACCGCAAGATTCTGACGGGTATCGCTGAGCTGCTGGGCAAGCCCGAGCTCATTGTCGATATGACGGTCGCTATCGATAAGCTGGACAAAATCGGGCTCGATGGCGTTAATCAGGAGCTTTTGGAACGTGGATTTACGCCGCAAGACCTTACCGCCTTGCAGCCGATTATCCAACTGGAAGGGAATACGGAAACAAAAATCGCGCACCTCCGCAGGGTCTTGGCTACGTCGGAAACCGGCCTGAAGGGCATCGACGAAATCGAAACCGTGCTGGGTTACCTGAGCGGACTTGCACCCGACACCCCGTTGCAGGATACGGTTGTCGAACTCGATATTACCCTCGCACGAGGGCTCAACTATTATACCGGTTGCATCTTTGAGGTAAAAACCAACGAGGTAGCCATGGGCAGCATTGGCGGTGGTGGCCGCTACGACGACCTCACGGGCATGTTTGGGCTCAAGGGCCTGACCGGGGTAGGCATTTCCTTTGGCGCAGACCGTATTTATGATGTGCTGCAGGAACTCGAGCTATTCCCCCAAGACAGCGGGCGTTCGACGACCGTACTACTGAGCAATTTTGATAAAATCGCCGAACTATACGCCTTGCCGCTGGTGCAACGTCTGCGGCAAAGCGGCGTAGCCGCCGAATTGTATCCTGCCCAGGCCAAGCTGAAAAAGCAACTCGCTTATGCCGACAGCAAGGGTATCCCGTACGTAGTGCTTATTGGGCAGGAAGAGATGGAAAGCGGGCTGCTCTCGCTTAAAAACATGGAGTCCGGCGAGCAGCGCCGCATAACGGCAGACGACCTGTTTACATTTTTCAACCCCTAAACGATGAACGTTCTCGGCAACCTAGTCTGGCTCGTGTTTGGCGGACTTTTCGTCTTCCTTGGGTATGTCCTGGGAGGCATCGTGCTCTGCCTGACCATTATCGGGATTCCCTTTGGGATTCAGTTATTTAAAATCGGAATCGCTTCACTGGTGCCATTCGGCATGCAGGTCGGCGAAAAACCGGCGGGAACGGGGTGCCTGTCCACGTTTATGAATATCCTGTGGCTTCTCTGTGGCGGCCTTTGGGTAGCGGGCAGCCACCTATTGTTCGGGGCGATTCTATGTATCACCATCATCGGCATTCCCTTCGGTATGCAGCATTTCAAGCTGATGGGCCTCGCGCTGACGCCCTTTGGCAAAGAGTTGCGTTGAGAAGGCAAGTGGGTAGAACAGCCGCGCTTGGCATAAATAAAGATTTGGAACACGTACCTCCCGCAGGAGGTAACAACCGCGATAACCATGACCACAACACATTCAGATAACGTAAGGCACCAAGCCATTCGACAGGCATTTGCTAGCCGGTTTGGGGGCGAGCCCTTGCTCGTGCGCTCGCCGGGGCGGGTAAATTTGATCGGCGAACACACGGACTATAACCAAGGGCTTGTACTTCCGGCGGCGATCGATAAGGATATCTTGTTGGCCATTGGAAAGCGGGATGACGACCGTATCCACCTTTATTCCGTGGATCAAGATGAAAGCTACCAAACAGCGACACAGGCGTGGCAAAAAAGCCCTTCGTTGTGGCCGGATTACCTAATTGGCGTCGTGATGCAGTTGTTCAAGCGTGGGTACCACGTTGGCGGTTTTAATTTGGTCTTTGGCGGAAACATTCCCCAAGGGGCGGGCCTGTCTTCGTCGGCGGCGTTGGAATGCGCGACAGCCTTTGGTCTTTCGGAGCTTTTTGGGCTGCGGTTGGAAAAGTTGGATATTGCCCTGATCGCACAAGCCGCCGAAAACGAGTTCGTAGGCGTCAAGTGCGGCCTGATGGACCAATTTGCCAGCGTTTTTGGAAAAACCGACCACTTAATCAAGCTCGATTGCCGGGATTTCAGTTACGAGTACATCCCGTTCAAGCAGGATGGCATTCGCGTGGTGCTTTTTGATACGCGTGTGAAGCATTCGCTGGCCTCGTCTGCCTACAATACCCGGCGTGAGGAATGCGAATACGGCGTTTCCCTGATTGCGAGACACCATCCCGAGGTGAGCAGTCTGCGTGACGCTACGCTCGAACAGGTTGAACGGATTATCAAGCCCGTGGATGAGGTCGTCTACCGCCGTTGCCGCTATGTCGTGTCTGAGTTGCAGCGCCTGCAGGCCGGTTGCGAAGATTTGAAAAAAGCCGATTTCGCGTCTTTTGGCCAGCGCATGTTTGAGACCCACGATGGCCTCCAACACGATTACGCCGTGAGTTGCGATGAGCTGGATGTATTGGTCGAGTTGGTGCGGAATGAGCCGGCGGTGCTCGGTGCGCGTATGATGGGCGGTGGATTTGGCGGTTGCACGATTAACTTGGTGCAGGCTGATGCGCTCGACCGCGTCGTCAGTGAAGTTAGTGAAGCCTACCAGGCACGCACGGGGATGGCGCTCGAAACGTATATCGGGCAGGTAGGTGCGGGAACGAGCCGGATACTTTAGCCTTCGGACACACGACCGTAGCAGACGGGCCTCGCCTACCCTGCGAAGGGATTTAGCATTAATTAACAAATATTTATCGGTAATCCCGTTATATTTGACACTTGTGGCCGCTGCCGTTGCAAGCGCCTAGAAAAGTGCGATACACCCGATTTTGAGCGGGTCGCGAATCTAGGGGAACAGGCCCGCCAAAAAAAGAAGGAAAATAATGAAGTCAAACGTTATCATTTTTGCACTTATTGCCCTTATGCTTCCCTTCCTTGCGGGAGCGCAGTCTAAGACACCGCCACCAAACTGGTTTAACTTAGACTATGAAGAAGACGGGGTGATGGGTATCAGTACCGAAAAAGCGTATCGTGAGCTGTTGCCGGGTAAAGTGGGCAAAACTGTAGTCGTCGCGGTTATCGACGGCGGGATAGACGTGGACCACGAAGACTTGCGCGACGTGATGTGGGTAAACATCAGCGACAGCGCGGCCACCGGCATCGATGCGGACGGCAACGGCTATATTAATGACCGGCACGGCTGGAATTTTCTGGGTAATGCTTCCGGGGAGAACGTGCAATACGACAATTTGGAGATGACCCGCCTATTGCGGGATCTGGAACCGAAATACGGGTCGGTGCTGCCTTCCACGACATTGAGCGAAGCGGAACGCCGCGAGTTTAACGAATATCAACGCATGGTGTCTGACTACGCAGCCAAAATGCAACAGGCTAACTCGGGTCAGTATAACTACATCGCGATGAAACGCATGGCTGACTCGATTGTGTCACGCATTGGCGTGGAAAATCCGACGCTGAGTGATTTCAGCGCGTATGATCCGGCAAACGATATGGAGCGCATGTTGTTGCGGATCATTCGTTCGGAGCTGAAGGACGAACCTGATTTCAGCAAGTTTTATGAGCAGCTGTCTGACGGCGTAGAGTACTTTACCAATCAAGTCAAATACCACCTGAATAAGGACTTCGACCCGCGCCATATCGTGGGCGATGACTACGAAAACAGCTACGAACGATACTACGGAAACGCGGACGTTACCGGGCCTGACGCGGAGCACGGTACGCACGTGGCAGGGATTATCGGTGCCGTTCGCGACAACGGAATTGGCATCAAAGGGGTGGCAGACAACGTTCGCATCATGGCGTTGCGGACCGTGCCCGACGGCGATGAACACGACAAGGACGTGGCGAATGCCATCCGGTACGCCGTGGAAAACGGTGCAATGGTAATCAACATGAGTTTTGGCAAAGGCTACGCCAAGGACAAACAAGTGGTGGATGATGCCGTACGGTACGCCATCGAAAATGATGTGCTGCTGGTGCACGCTGCAGGCAATGACGGTAAAAATATCGACGAGACGCCCAACTTCCCCAATAAGCATTACGTAGACAGTTTGGGCATTAACAAAGGCGCTGCGGACGCTTGGATCACGGTGGGGGCTAGCCAGTGGGAGAACGACAACGAGCTGGTCGCTTCCTTCTCTAACTACGGGCGACGCTCGGTGGATGTATTCGCGCCCGGTGTTAAAATTCACTCGACTATGCCCGGTTCGACCTATAAGGACCAGCAGGGAACAAGTATGGCGGCTCCGGTCGTTGCCGGGCTAGCCGCGCTGATTCGCTCCTACTACCCCGAACTGTCAGCCGTGGAGGTCAAAGACATTATTCTGGACTCCGTGACACCGGTTTCCCAGCGGGTTAAAATCCAGGGCGAAGACGGCCGCAATACCCGAGTGTCCCTCGACAACATCAGCGTGTCCGGCGGTGTTGTCAACGCCTATCGGGCGTTACAGCTCGCCAGCGAGCGCGCGAATTAGCAAAAAAGCAGGCCAAACCGGAGCTGTACTATACTATAGCGGGGATTGTTGCGTTTAATCAATACACACGAAACATAGCCGCTTATGATTAAAATCTCTACACAACGAAAGAAAGTGCCCGCAATCATCAGACAGGTCAGGCCCCTCGGCTTTCATCACTTGGAATTGCGCGAGCAACAGGCCTATGACGATTTGAAGGCGCAGCTGGATACATTGTTGCTCCAGCCCAGTCCCACTTGCGTGCAGGAAATCCTGCGGTATGGCGAGTTTGTCGAAGAAAACAGCTAGCATTTCGGTGCCCGGACGGTAACGAGGTCGCCGGTTTGGCGAAAGCCGGTTAGGTGGCGCGCTTCAGTCGTGCTATCGCTTCTTTTCGAGATCACGTGCCGTGTGACTAATTCCGCCTGCGTCGAGGATGCGATAA
>CAYUIZ010000049.1:0-20823 GCA_964444885.1 uncultured Sphingobacteriaceae bacterium
ACCCGCGCATAGCCCAGCAACTTGTCCATGCGTGTCTTTACGTAGGAGAATCCGGCCACATTGGCCGCCCGATTGCCTTCGATCGTGTACAAAAAACCATCTTTGCAATGGTGTACAAGGCCAATATGCCCTTTCCACGAGCTGGGCGCTTCGCGCCACCAGCAAACGATATCCCCGGGCTTGGGTTGCCGCGCTCCCAAGCCGTCATAGTTCCAACCCTTGCGCCGCAACTGGTTGTAAATATCGCGCGCACCGATGGAATAGGTAAAAGGCATTTCGTGGATATGTCCGTCCACGGCCTGTAAATAACACCAGCTGACGAAGGCCGCGCACCAGGAATTCCCTTCCACACCCCGACCTGGATCCAGGTATTTCTTCACCCATGGCCCGCGGTTATTGCCCCCAACCTCACCGGCTCCCGCTTTCAGCTCATTGATGGCGAATGCCAGTGCTTTCCTTCCCAAACTGCTTGCTCCCGGTTCGAAGGGGGGCAACTCGGCGTAGTCGATGGCACGTCCCGTCACCTTGGGCCGTGGGTTAAACAGGGCCCACCACGTCAGCGCGCCCACCACACCATCTACCGACAAGGGTTGGTGGTGCTTGTCCACGTGATTGCTTTGGAAAGCCTTGACCGCTTTTTCCGTTTGCAAATCAAACGTTCCTGTGATAGATACAGGGTAGTCCAATTCGTCCAAAAGGGCTTGCAACTCGCGTACTAACGGCCCGGCGCCTCCCTTCCGCACAACCGTGGTGTGGGGCTGGGTAGCGGTCGGCGCGGGCAAAACGAGTGCCGCATATTTGTGGTAAGCGGCCTCCAGCTTCGTATCGTAAGCGTTGGCCGCGTATCCGGAGCCGTTGTAGCGGCGGGCAAATCCAGCCCAGTTGCGTGCCTTTAGCAAAGGCACCAAACCGTTAACCTCCAAAAACTTGCCGAAGGCTTCGAGGTGCTTCCCCTCATCGAGCTGCATGGCGGCTACGAATTCGGTCACGTTCCCGTAGCCGAGCGATTCGTAATGGAAACCCATGATTTGGAATAGCCCCCAAGATGCCGCGCTATAAGCGGCCTCGGCCACCTTGCTGTTGTTTCCGGCAATACCGATAGCCTTATTGAGCCGGGCGTGTTCCCCCTTGCCCCCACGATAATGTTGCTTTGTCCAACTCTTGTACAATATGTCTTCGTTGCCTCGGACGTATTGACCGGGGTCGATGCCTGCCTGCTGAAGCTGCTTCCAAAACACATGGCCCTCAAACAGAATCTTGGGATTGCCGTCTATGTTGAACCCTCGCCCGCTGCTTTCCACCTCGTTCACCGCCTTTATCGTCGCTACCGGAAGACCCAAACGCTCCGCCAGGTCTGCGATATCGGACTCCTTCAGAAATTTCTGGTCTATGTTTCCCATTCCCGACGGCACGTCGTCGATTAGCCTCGTCCAGGTTTTCGTATAGACGATTCCATCGCTCACCAGATTGCTGCTGTGTTGGTAATCGCGTACGGCGGCTTCCGTTGCTTCATCGAAGAGTCCGCTCACGACCAAATTATACCCCAATTCATTCAGCAATTCCTGAAGCAACGACACCGCGTCGCCCGTCGCATTTATCTTAAGCAGTTTCATCTTGTGTCGAGATTTAGTTTCTCAATAAAAATCAGATCCAGTTTACATGCAGCATGCCACGGCTCCACGGCAATTTGACAAGGCTAATGCCCCAGGGCAACTGGTTTAACAGAATATCGAGGGATTTAGCCTCGACATGCAGCGCCCACCCTTCGCCGTTGTGCTCCAGTTTGCCAGACCGGCATAAGAAGGTTTCGCGCAAGCCATCGATGCTGGTGTTTTTTAGCGCTTGCCAGTGTTCGATGACGGCACCCAGCATGTTATCAGCCTCCCGCTTAGCGTCCGCACCGGGCAACTTTGTTACCTCTACAAACTGCTCGGCAGAAAGTCCGCAAAGGATTTTGTTAAGCGGCAGCATCGCCTCGTTTATCGGCTCATCGCCCTGCACCATGTACTGCACCAGGAGCACTGCCATGCCTGCGCTTTCCGGCGTTTTGAACACGCCCCGTTCTACCCAACCTAGCGTTTCGAACAGCGGGTTTAGAAAAGGGTGAACCAATACCACGCCCGCATTTTCCACAAAAATCACGTTGTCCACTCCGGCCGCTCTCATGTTCCGGCCATCCTTCGTAGACGCATTTCGTCTCTCCGCGTTATTGGGTTCCGTTGAGGGCGCAAGTTTCACGGAGCTTGCCGGGTCGTTTAGGGTAGCCCGCTGGGAATTTTTGTGGCCATCAGCCGTTGCCAGTTCTTGTTCCCACCGACGGGCAGCTTTTTCGGAATGACGTATGACTGCTTTGGCCAGCGTCTCGATGATACCCGTATTGCGGTACTGTTTCAGGAAAACGGTGCCGAGCAAGGAATCAGTTTCTCCGTAGACCGCGCCAATGGCCCGGCATACTTGCCCTAAACGATTGGTGGGTACGTGATGGAGCAGTTGCTGCGCGTATGCCGATAGCGCAGTCCGTTCACTTCGTCCGTGCTGCTGATGGCCGCCATCGTTTCCAGCGAGGGCGAGGAGCACGGCGCGTTGCAGCCACGCCTCTTGTCGCCAAGTGGCAGGCAAAACGGCCATAAGTCTCTCCAACACGCTATCCTCCGCGACCTTGCTTACAGCGGCGAGGATCTTTACATGGAACCGTGAGGAGAAAGAGCCCAGCAGCCGGTCCAAAGCGACGGGTGTCTGCCGTATTGCGTCGAGCAACCGGCGCACGAGCATGTCGTCGGCGGGGAGCACATCTTCAAACGCGGCAAGATTACTGACGGGGCGATTCCATGGTAGGTATCCCCGGGTCAGGAAATGGCACCACGCATCGATCGCAGCATGTGCCATGGCCCATCGAGAACCGTTCGTCGCCACCGCCTCCTGCGCCAGCACTTCGCTAAGCTGGGATAACGTACGTTCAACCAATTGGTCTTCCCAATTCGCGCTTTCCAGGGTGCCGCAGTCTACCGCTAGCCGATCAAAGGACAACAGTGCCGCGGACCCTCCATACTGGTCAAACAGCTGCTCCATCTTCGGCAGAATCCGCTCGTTAAACACGTCTCCAATGCGGTGGGACACACCGCTCGTCTCGATGTCTGAGGGGAGGTCGATTTCGATGCGTTGCGTGCGAATGATATGGTGGTTGCGGTCCATTTTCGGTAATCGGAATTAATGAATCGCTAGCCCGCGGGCTGAAGCACCAATACAAATAGGGCCAGCTCTCCGTCCGCATGCACATAACCCGCCACAACCGCGTCCCCATTTTTTATGGTGCGCGTTGCTGCGCTCTTAAATAATATTGCTGGATCGATTACGAGGCTTTTCCCGGTAAATTCCACGCCTTTAGGCAACACGACGAACTTAACCGCCTTGGGGTCTACCGCTAACGGCACTTCCTGCTTGCCTTGCTCACGCGTTATCGGATGACTGGTGGCCACAAGGGTTATTTTCAGCGCGGCTTTTGCGTCGGGGCAAGGAGGGCTAGCGATGACTAAGGACAAATCCGTACTCACCGGCTTTTGCGCTTGGGTCAGTGCGCGGGTCGTGACCATGCGCTCTTTCGGTGCCGCCAAGTAGTCCGCGCCCAAATAAGCCGGCAGGTCGAAGTTGAGGATTGCTTTTTCATCGACCGAGACCTCCTCTCCTTTCAGTGCCCAACTGTATTTAGCGCCCTGACTAGGGCGGTTTGGCGCAAACGTGACGGACCAGGTTTCGCCTTTAAATACCGCGTCCGAAACACCGAATTCGGCTTCTGCCATAGCGGCAACGGTGACGGTAGCAGCTGCTACACCCGTACCGACCGTATATTCGACCTTGTGCGTGCCGCTGCCCAGCTTCGCGGGCACAAATTCCAGCTTATTGGTTTCTTTACCTCCAATGGTCAGTTTGCCGCCCGCCGGCTCAACACGGACCTTGACGGCGGATTTATCGCTTTCGCAAAACCGCGTTTCGCCAAGCGCGATCGAGGGCTCTTTCTCAGGCTCAACAGGCACGTCAGGCTCCTCGGGTTCAACGGGGGGCACGGGCTCGACGGGTTTGTCCGGAACGGGCGGTGCCGGATCTGGGAACACGTACGCAATCGGCGGACAGGCACTATCGACGCGGTAAGGCAGATAGAAGTCGGCAATCACCACGTCATAAGGTAGCACCGAACGCTTGGCCGCAAGTTCCTTTTCCCTCGCTTGCAATGTCTTGTCAATTCGGGTATAGCTTTCTTCCGCTAACCCCATTTTCTTGAGTGTGTCGCGCAGGGATCGTATTTCATCGGCCTCGGCCACGCTTTTGGTACGCATGGTGTTAGCGTACAGTTCATCGCCGGCGGTAGCGGTCGCTTGTGTACCCCTGGGCCCTTTGGCGGCATCTTTTATGGAAACCGATTCGGCGATTACGGCTTTCCGGTACTGATCCTCCAATTGGGTCAGCTCCAGCTTGCGGGACGGTGGGCTGGCCACGGGCAGGCTTTGGTAGACCAGCACGAACGTACCGCCTTTGGGTACGCCAGCCTTGTGTTCGAGCCCAGGATGCTGCCGGTAATAACGACTAAAATTGACGGCCGTTTCATAGCGGACAAGCCGCTTCTCGTACTCTGTCTTCAGGGCAAGCAATTCCTCATTGGTGCAACGAAACAGAACCGTGCCGTAGTTGGTGGCGGCGAAATATTCCTTCATGGCCGCGTTCTCCTCGCCCGTACCGGCAATTTCCTTGGTAATCAGCCTGACGTTATTCGCGTACTTGTCCCAAAGCGCCGAGTAAACCTCTTCGTCAAAATCCGCAATACTTGAGTCGATGAGGTATTTAAGAATAGCATCCAGATCATTTAGGAAGTTGACCAAATACTCGGGACGGGGCAGATAAACCTTAAAGTGGTCCAAAGCGAGGCGGCTGGCGTCTATGATGTTATTCTTGAATCCGGCGCTTACAATCTCGAAAAGACTGGGCTCCTGATCCTCGGCAGCGGTTTCTTTCAGGGCAAACATCTTGTCGAGGTAGGCCAGCCCTGTTTTTTCGGGAAACACTAGCTTTGCCTTCTGTTGCTGTTGCCCGACCATCATCTCTTTCATAGTGCCTGCCGTTTTTCCCTTTTCGGCCTGTAGAATCAAGAGACCACGCGAGAGGTTGAGTGCACCCTTTGTGTTTTTAGTGTCGTTTGTGGCAACGTTTGGCTGCCGTGTATTGGTGGGTCTTAGGGTGGCCACATAACCGATAATATCTCTGATTTTACACAGCATGCCCGCAATTAATACGGCATAGCTCGATTCCAGGTCTTGCACGACACACCGGATCTCGCGCCCTTGTACGGCGTCGTCAAGCGCCGCTGCATCCAGGGCCAAAACGTCTATCGGCAGGTTATACGTCTGCTGTTGCCGCTGGATTTCCCGCAGCGCTTCGGTATACCGCATGCCGATGTGGCCTTCGATGCGAAAAGCGTCATAGCGTTCGATATCGTAATGCAGCGGATTAGCTACGGCGTCCGAAAACCCGGCCTCCACGGAAGCATGATACCCCATGTTGTACCGGAAATTGCCCGACAGCAAGCGGCCAAAATTCCAATACGGCAATACGTCGTCGTGCCGGTAGTAAAACGGCAGGCACCGGTAGGCCAGATTCTCTTTGCCCAGGTTAGTCGGTGTCACAACGACCGACCTGCGCTTCCCAATCAGACCGTGATCAAAGGCGCGGACCATTTGGCAGATGCGCTGCAGAAGAGTCCTCGCCTCTTGCCGGCCTTCCGCTAATACCGGCGTCGGCTGAAAGACGTGCCTATGAGGATCGGCGCCCCCAGGGGCGGTGGATTTGCTGGCCTCGCCAAGACAAAGATGCAAGGGCGATGCCCATTCATCGGCGCAACAAACCTCGCGCACAGCGCGCACGGCTCCACGAAACTCAATAAACGCTTTCAGCAAGTCGTCGACAAAGTCATAGAAATACTGAATATGATGGAGATTGTCATTGGCAGTCGAAAATTGTCCGCGCAGCCGGACTAAATTGATGTTCCTGAGTGGATTGGCTCCCGAAAGCCCGAGCATAGTTGCATGCCGGTCCCAGCAATTCGTCAGGTTAGCCGACAGCTTGGTCAGCGTATCGTCGTCAAGGATACGCTGGAATGCCTCCAAAACAGCGTCTGCCGTCCCCAACTCCTTTGCTGGCACATTGTAACGCTTAAGCAGTATCGAATTGAACCCAACCTGTCTGGCCTGTGGAAATAGTTTTTTGGATATCAGCAGGGGTCGAACAGCAAAATCCATCCGGCTGCCTTTATCATTGCAGTCGTTGGTGTCACAATTTTTTAAGTTCGTCTGCACGGCTTCCAGGTACAGCACGACGATATAATTCGTTCGGTCGAAGCCAGCCAGCGGGCGTTTTCCCTCCCGGTCGGCGCCAGCATCGGTCAGCTCGTACACCCCCTTAGCATGATATAGGGACAACCCGGGCCGCTCTCCTTTCCCACAGGACTCCATCAAATACAGGTCCTCGGGCAAGTCCGGAAAAGTATAAGGCGCATAATGCGAATACGTCACATCACACTGGCTAAGCAGGTAGCCTTGCGTAGTCAGTCCCGCTCCTTGACCAATAAATATGCGGTCTGCCTCCGCCGAAATTTCCAGTCCGCAGGCGATACCGTTGCCAATCAGCTTCATCCGGCTTAGGCGCCCCTGTTGCTCCAGGTAATTAAGCAGGTTGTTCAGGTGACCGTTGGTCAATACTTGGTCAGCTTGGAATACGGGATATGATGCTAAGGGTTCCATATCAGTTCGATGTAAAAGTTCCTAAAACGGTTTTCCCCAAGACGACGACGTTGCTGTCGACGGCGCTGTCCTCACAGTCATGCAGCGATGCCTTGGGATATTTGTTGTTGAGTTTGGTTAGGATGGCCAGCAGCTCATCGTTTGCCGCTTGCAGTACGGCCGCGTCTTGCTTCGCGCCGGCGTGGTAGGCGGCTAGCGCTTCCAGCCATGCATGGTACGCTACCTCGAATGCCCGCATCTGCATATTGTCTATCCAACATACTTTGACCATCACGTGCGCGGGTGCTTCCTCACAAATTTTCTGTTCGAAGTAGGCCCGAAAAGCCATATTGTCAAAATGCCCCGGCCAATAAGGTAATACTACCGACACCTGAAAGGAGTACGGGTCGTCGTTGCATCGGCATTCATCGTCCGTCAGGCACACCTGCATCAGGTCGAAGGACGTGTCGCGGGGCCGGAGCAGGATGTGTTCGACCAAATGGAAGCCCACCGGGTCACCATCTGGCGCAGCTATTTCAGCAGCCAGCTCGCTGATTGCTGCGTTCGCCTCCTCTTCCGTTGCGTACGTAGCTACGCTTTCGAGCAACAGCTCACCGTCTGCTTCCAGCCGGATGCGCTGGTCGGCGTATGAAAAGCTTTCTGGATGGGCACCCATGTCGAGCACCTTGGCGACGTTCGCTTCTGCATCCGTTTTATTCGGTGTAGCCGGACTTTTGTACTGTGCTCCGGACCGGGCTGTCAAGTCAAAATAATGCTGGCACAACAAATCTTCACCTACTCGTACCTCCTCACACACGATTTCCACGTGCTTGATGCTGTACAGGTACCGCCGGCTGATATCCTGGATACCGGTCAGAAAACTAGCTCGCTTTTTCAGTCCCGCCACATTTTCCGTATCCCAAATACCCTTCGGATCCACAGGCAGGCCGTCCGTCTGGGGCAAATAATTAAATGCCCTGGCGCGGTTTGCGCTGATGTCCGGATAGTGTTTAATTGTGTTGGTTTTCGCCTGGATCAGCTCTGCCGATTCGATCCGCTCCTCCGTCCGTGTTTCGTAATTCATCCGATACTGCAACAAGGCATACTCATTGAACGATTCGCCAAAACGGGCGAGGAGGTGGTCGAGGAAGCGGTTGCGCCGTTCTTCGTAGTCGGCCTGCTTTTCGTATAGATTCTTCCAGCCATTGCTGCCGGCACCCGCCCTGTCCGAGATAATCGCGTGCAAGTCGGCCGACAGCACGTCAGACACCCCGTCTATTTGCGCCAGATACTGCGCAAAATAGGTCTGCCCGACATCCTTGACCGACAACAGATCGGGCGCATGGGTTAGTTGAGCGAAGAAATCGGCCAATATCTGTTCGAAAAAGAGCAAGTAGCCACGCAGCTGCCGTTGTTGGGCGCGTCTGGCATCGCTGGCATGCGCGGGCAGTCCGAACCTACCGACCCCATAGGTCATGGGCAGATCATACTGCACGGGCCAATAGCTCATGGTATCACGAGCGGCCTCCTGAGGCACGGGCAGGTCATCTTGGGTGAAGCCCAGCTTCTCCTGCGCCCGTGCAATCCGCAAGAGTCGGATCGAGTCGTTGAGCTCGTCATAACGTGCCAATAAGGGAATACCGTTTTTGAAGAACACCACCTTAGACGCATGTTGGGCGATGACAGGCTTGTGCCCGGCACTGACCTGCATATTCCAGCGGATACCCGTTGAGCCGGCCGTCGGTTTGCCTTGCTTGCCGTATTTGGTCATCACAAAATTGCGGACACCCAACACGCCGGGTATATCCATCAAAAGATTGATGATATCCGAACTGCGAACAGTTTCGCGGAGCTTAGCGGCTGCTAGCTCGGCCGTGTTGACAAAACCATGTGAAAGTACGACTCCGTCGAAGATCTCATCCACCGGAACACCCTGATCCAGCATCTCGCGCAACGAATAAAAACGTACGGGCGGGTTGAGGTAATTCTCAATCTCGAAGAACACCGCCGCCTGCACTTGCTCGATATCCGAGTCTGGCGTGACATCCACATCGAAACAAAAGGCAATATCCTCCGAATCGATCTGTCTGATGGACAGAAAATCCTCACATAAATTACGGCAACTCTGCAGCCGCCGTTCGGCTTCCTGCAAAATAGATTTTGCTTTATTGAGCTTCGCCCGGTATCGCGTTGCTAGTTGCCCGGCGTAGCCACCTTTAGCCAGCATGTCCGCGATATGCGCGTCCGTAATCCGGCCTACGGCAGGATGCTTCGGTATGGTGACCTGAAAGGGGACTTCGGCGGTTCCCCCCCCTACTGCCAATTGGAGCGTGTATCGGCTACCATCCGCAGCTTCTTCCACGATGACCGTTGCCGAAACGAGTTCCTCCGAAAGCCAGTGATGCTCAGTTTCGTGCAGGCTGGGCAATTCGATCTTGAGCAAAAATTCCTCGGGGAAGACCTCGTCCATGGCCGAGAATTTGAATTTCGGGTTGCCGATCAGGATATCGCCATTGTTTAGATCCCCGTATTCGGGGTGATTTTCCAGATCGAGCCAGGCTTCGTACAGCCCGCCGACACTAATCGCGTGCTCAGTAGTCTCGTATTGTAACGCATCCGTTTCCCTATTCGCATAAAAAGGTGTCTCTTGCAGGGTGCTTTTTTGTATCCACGCATTATTGACTCCCGTAATGTCGAGCAACAGCCGCCGATAATCGCTGATCGTCACGGGGTTGACAGTCAATATCTCTTTTGCCGTATACAGGGCTTGACCTTGTTTTCCGGCCAAGAGGCTCTTCATATCAAATTGCGTGCGGTACCCCAATTCGGTAATGGCATAGCACAACGCCTCCAACAGCGTGATGCCCGGATCGTGCGTATTGTAATCCGTCCATAGGTCATGCGCCAAATCCTCAATATGCTGAAGCCCTTCGCGCCGCAACAGCTCGAAGTCCATTGCAGGCATGCGTTTGCGCGCTTTCGCTATCTGATATTGCGTTGTCATACTTGTTCGTTGTTTTCGATGATCCCAATCTCGTGCCTCACCGTTTGGCTCCCGACCAGCTGGGCATGCGATACCAGCACCGACCGAGCGCTGCTACCGGCTGCCTCCTCAATATCCGTCCGGATTTCGCGTATTAAACCGTTTTCGTCACGGATGATGTGGTGCAGCTTAATTTTACTGAGGTAGTCGACATAAGGCCGTTCATCGATAAAATTGATGAGCGCGCTTTTAGCGATTTTACCTGCGTAGGAAAATTGAGCTTCCGGATCGTACGCCCACGGACATAGAAACCGTTCGATATCGATATTGAGCTGGTTGGCATAAAACACCTCGTCGAGCTGTGCATGGAACTTCACGTCAAATTCCAACTTGAGCTCTTCAAACTGCGGATTGCGCACATGTACGGTGACAAATGGATCTTTCAGCTTGTCGAGGTACTCCTGTATATCGACTAACAGGTTGACGGGCGAGTAGGGACGTAGGGGGTCTCCAAACACCGTGTTAGCCAGCAAGGGTGTGGGGATTACCGTAACATGCCCGGGCAGATGTTCGCAAAATACTTGATGGCCGCCGCGCTCGTAAAACCCTGCGTGGTTAATGCACTTTACTTTGTACACTTCCGGAAACTGCTCGAGCACCAAATGCTCGTAGTCCCAGATAGTCACCGCGCGCTGCTTGTGGCGCAGGCGTTCGCTCACCCGCATGTAGAAGCGGGCGTCTGATTCGGCCGGCCTGCCGCCAAACGATGCGATGGGCTGCACGACCTGCTTAACGGCACTGTCTGGCGACAAAAGTTTCGTGATGGTACTTGCCGGCAACGGCTCGCGGAAACCTACGCTTGCCGTTTGGACGAGGCCAGCCGACCCCGCCTGGGCCCGCACCGCTACCATCCGGCATACGGTATCCGTGTCCATCTGCACAGACGCTTTGAGCCAATGCAACCCCGGTTCCAGCCGCGTAGCCGCATTTGCCGCGTCCGCAGGCAGGCTGATGGTGACGATACCCGACCGGCTAAAGTTCTTGGTGCTGTCCACCACATCTGCCTCATCGAACTCCCTCCATCGGTTAGCATGATCCAGATAATGCCAGCCTACCTGTCCTGTGGGCTTGAGGGGGTTGGCACTTCCTTCGGCTACTTCGAACAGGATCGACAGGGTGGTCGAAGCAACCGCGTCGGTCAGCCCAATGTACAAGGCGCCCGCATGAGGAAGCGGAGGTACAATCGGGGTGCCCACCTCTTCCGCGACAGCATACCCCAGTGGATGCACGTGGTAAAAGGTATGGTTTTCGGCTTCGAGCGGGAAGATAAGCGTATCCTCGGCTACGTAATCGACTGAAAAGGCGTCGAGAACAATCTCTTTCGGCGTGGGAATATTTATCCCATCTACCTTGATCAGGCTCTTGAAAATCAGCTCCTGCCCAAGTAAGGCATGTAGTTCGGCGGGCCACGGCTCCATAATGTTGAGCTGCCGGGTAGCCGGTGCAATGTCCATGGTGACGCCGGCTGCTGTACTGTTTTCCGGATCTATGGTCATAGCGAGTTTCTGTACCACCACCTCGCCAGCCGTGTCCTTCTTCTCCCCGACTTTCAGCAGGATTTGGTTCAGGCTGTCGTTGATCTTTTTGATATGCGTGTCAAGGGAGTAGGTCGAGTCTTGCAACCTAATCCGTATAAATCCCTCATGCGACTGCACGCTTAAATAATCGTTCGCACCGAAAGCCGTCTTGGCAATTTTCGGCACGTTAGCACCACTAAAGGAAAGGCGATACCGCGAGGCTTCCGTTTGTTTAGTAGCAGGTAATGCCTGCCACGCTCCCCCATGCAGATACTCAACCGCGACAGTGGGGCCCACCAAACCGTTCACGTCCAGCCTCTTCAGTTTCTTTTGGAGGATTTCTTTACTGCCAATGTTAAAGCTGCATCCATACTTTGGGAAGTCGCCAAAGGGTTTGAACGGTTTGGCGCTATCTATCGTGCCGCTATCGTTGCTCAAGGCAAGGTTTTTCACACCTTTGACGTCTACCCCAATCGTTAAGGACACCATGCCGATTTCCATCAGCGCCTGGTAAGTCACCGCTGTGCTTGCCTGCTTGAAATAAGCGACCAGCAGGGGAAACGGCGTATCGAACCCGGAATCATGGATTTTCGCCGCATACGGCACGATAGGCGGGTCGCTGACATGCAGCGGAACGGTGAGTTCGAACTGGGAGGCGCCTACCGTGTATGTGGCTTCGGTCTCGTGTTCCCACCACCCGTCCGCACCCGTCATCCGGATCGTAAAAGGAAGGCTGACCAGCTCGCCTTCTTTCGCCGAAGAGGGCCTGGGAAGGGGGGAAGCGAAAACGAATCGAAGGGTGACGGTACGCGTACCTTCCCCCAAAAACAGCATATGCGAGGCGATGGCAAAACCCGCTCCGTCCGTCGGGGCCATCCGTGTATTGCCAAAAGTAGCCCAGCTTTTATCCGGCGATGCGATGGGTTCTCCATGCCCGTCGGCGCTGGCCGCCTCAGGTGCCACCAACAGCCGTCCGTCCCGAAGCTGGGCCGCATGCAGTCTCGCCACTTTGGCTTTGTTCAGTACAACATCCTCGAGCAGGGCATACTGTCGCTCGGCGCCAGCACTGTCTTTTCCGCCTTTAAATAGGGTTCCTTTGGTCAGTTTATGCTGGCTGACTGCTTTCTGAAGCTCGAATGTCAGAAAGGCGGTGTCGGGTTTCGCCGGTTTATTCTGCAAGCGCAACACCTCTTTGTAGTAGAAGTCCAAATGCCGTTTGCCAAACTGGTTGAGGCTGTCTTGCGCATGTCCAAACAACTTTAAAAAGGCGAGGAAAAGGGCGTAGTGCGGTTCATGTCCACTAAATTCCGAAATGGATTTGGCGAAGCCTTTTTCGGCATTCTTGACGGCCAGCGATACGCCTCCGAGTAAGGCACTGACCTGTCCGGCAAATACGTTATGGTGCGCCAAGTAATGGATCTTGTTCAGAATGTTGGTCGCCGGGAGCGCTATGTTCAACGTTTCGTCCGTAGCGTCGATAAGCGCCAAGTCGATAACAGCACCCGAATCAACGACATCAACGGGAGCGTCCGCATCGGTTTGACCATCACTAGCGAAAAGCGAAGGGTGCTCATGCTTCAAGTGCCGTAGCTTGCGGTAAGGGGAGGCAATCTTATTCGTCAAAACGTCGCAAATCGCCTGTCCTTGACCGTCCTGCCCGGAAAGAAAAACCGCTTGCGCGTCAACGGTCTTGACTAAACCATAGAGGAAATCAAATAGATACTTAAATTGCTTTTTGGCCTCCCTCCGGTTGCCGTCCCGGTAAGCTAGGTCGATATTTTTAAAGAGCTGCTTCTGATAGCGGTTGATTTCGTGCCCGTCTAGCGCCAAAAGCGAAGCCCAAGCCACGCTTATATCCTGTTGCATGAGCACTTGCCAATCACCATCCTGTTCGTTTTCAAGGTTGACGTAGCGGACGAACGAAGCATAGCGCTTCGCAAACAACACGAGATCCGAAAGCGACCGCTCGTCTACTTGGCTATACCCGGGCGACAGGGCTTCCAATCCGCGTGTCTTGGCGGTCAGGCCTTCTCTTGTGAGCGTATATTGGTCAGCGCATGCCATGGTGTATCTCCCTATTTATCGAGTTCAGTAGCTTCGTTGATGTAAAACGGATAGACGAAATTGAAACGTGAATTCGTCGCCCGAACCGTATATTCGATATACACGGTGATTACTTCCCCCGAAGCATCCGTCTGTTCAATATTGATTTTTTCGACGCGTATGCGTGGCTCATGGTAGAGGATTGCGGTTTCGATTAGATCGATCATGTACGTTTTGAACGTGGTGGTGATCGGCTCGAAGACCATTTCCTCCAAGTTCAGTCCGTACGTAGGCTGCATTACACGCTCGCCCTTGCGGGTTGATAGCAAGATGTGCAGGCTACTGTTGATGTCAGCCACGTCGCTCTCCATTATCGTCCTGCCCGATGCGCGTTCAAACTGCGGCGGGAAGGCCCATCCAGTCCCCAAAAATGATTTGTGTCTCTTGTCCATCTTGGTTTATCCACTTAGGTTAACTACTTCGTGTCTTCCGAGGGGCGACGCCTTAGCCGCCGATGAGCACCGTGGGGCACCCGAATGCGAGGGCACCTCCGTGGGCTGTCGCATCGCCTGTCCGTGCGGCGGGCAACCCGCCAATCAGAACGGAAGACGAACCGCTTATAATCGCGTTGGGGGGTCCGGCGCATACACATAAATCGCCCACGCGCGCAGCCGGCATTCCACCGATCAATACCGTCGGACACCCAGGCGGCGCAACCACCCCTCCTCCATGCGGATTCGGTGTCGCCATCGGACATATATGTGGGTCGCCAATGCGTGATGCAAAACTCATTTTTCTGGTATTTTCCGTCCGTAGACGTGCAGTAACCTTAATTAATCTTGACTATTGACCCCTGAATGTCCACCATGCCGCCGCCTTTCACCTTTGCCGTAGCGCCTCCGTCGATCGTGACGGTACCGCTGCTTTTCAGCTCGGCCGAACCGTTCGCTTCCATCGCTAATTCCATCGCTTTTAACCCGATTTTGCCGGTGGCCTCCAGCAGGAGATCCCCACTCGTTTTGACGACGATGCCGCTGCTGTCCATCACCATGCTATTCTGCCCATCATCGATGACAATCTCTCCGGCGTTGTCGTCCAGTGTGACATGCCGCCCGCCCGGTGTTTCGATGACGATGCTTTTGTCGCCGTCGTTGATTGTGATCTTGACCCCGTCGCGTGACACGTATCCCTTCTCGTTATTATCATCAGCCGCGTTGTAGGGCGTAGGCTTGGCACTGCTATGCAGCATTCCAATGATAACGGGGTGGCGTGCGTCACCGTCTACAAATCCGGCCACCACTTCATCGCCTATTTCGGGGCGGAAGAACGTGCCCCGGCCATTTCCGGCGTCCAGCGTGGCCACCCGTGCGAAAATGCCTTCACTCGTAGCTTCGATGACGGGAAAAAAGATTTTTACGCGCCCTTCCCCTTTCGGGTCAATGATGTCCGTCACTACCCCTACCTGAAGTCCTTCCATATAGGAAATGGTGCCGTGCGCTGCCGGGACGAGGTCTGGCCGCACCCGCTCAGCAAAGAAGCGTTCATCGCCGCCCAGTTCTGCCGTCGTAAACCAGCTGCCGTCCTCCACGTGATGGACGACCGCTGCGACAAAGGCTTTGCCGTTAAAATGGGCGCCCACGCCTTCGATATTGATAAATGAGCCTGGTACCACGGCCACATTTCCGGGGAATTTAACCGTCCCCTTAATTTTCGACCGGACCTGCCGGGCTTTTTTTGCGTTCGCGAGGCCCTGCTGTTCAGCATTAGTCAGAGGAACCGAGGAGCGCATCTCGTACGGCTGGCCAGCCACCTGGGCCAGCTCGCCAACGGTCAGCCTCCCGTGCCCACCGGCACTGTCGCCCTCACCCGACACCGGCTGCACCTCTTGGTCCGTATAGTTCCAGGTGAACGTTTCCAGCGCAGTGTGCTGCCGTCGCGCGTCCAGTTCGGTATCCAGTTCAAAGATGTCCCGGCCATAACGCAGGTCTACCGTAGCATCCGCACTAGCATCAACAGCCTTAATTGCGACGCCGTCCGGGCCAGCGAAACAATGCAGTCCGTTGCTATCTGCTCGGCTCAGTATAAAGTCCCAGTCCGACACCTGCGCTTGCAGCAATTGCTCGTGTATGACGCTTGTGTGGGCCACTGTAACCTGTCGCAAGCCACTATCGGCCAGCACGCTGCCAATCAAGTCGCTGTCGGACATCGATTCGTAATGCCTACTCTTCTTACCGACGGTCAGTTTCACGGCTTCATGCTTGCAAGCCACCCGAAGACGGGAAGCGCCTCCCCTAATCGTATGCCGAATACCGACAATGATTCCCTTAAAAACTGTCTGGCTATCCCTGTCGAAACCGAGCTTGACTTCAACGTGCTTGCCGGGCACGAACGTATCCGAGTCGCTCACAGCAAACTCTGCTGTGGCTACATTGCCATCCAATATCGTAAGAATCGCCTCGGATATGCGGTCAATCTCATGAACGACCTCGATATGAGATACCGCAATCGTATTGGGCAGCTCGTTGGCGGCCGACAGCGTGGCGTCATCCCCCACAAGCACGTGGTAGCTCACTAAACCGGTATGCGGGTTTGGTACCATCGCGTCATTTTTCTAACGGTGGGAAATACAATGTCGTGCCTGTCCGTACCTGCCGAAAACTGTCCAACCCATTATGTGCGGCCACGTCGGTGTAATATTGGGTTCCGCCGTAAATATCGTGGCTCATCAGGTCGATGCGGTCAGTTTCACGAAACAAGCGTTCGTGGGTGATATCGGGACTTTGGTTATTTCGGATCGCTTCCTGGAGCTGCGCGTCCAGGCTTTCGGAAAAGGTACACTTCGCCGTCGCGCGGATCGGCCGTCCTTTGCTGTTGAAAAGCTTGTATTGGATGTCAATCTGGCGCAATACCCCCTTAAACAATAGCGTCCCCCAGTGAATTTTTAGGTAAAAGGGCTGGTGGGTAGCACTGTTGTAAGTAAATTTAGACCGAAATTCCGCAATCTGTTCCTCTACCGACTTGGGTTCGGGTGCGCCGACACCGGTCGCCATGTCCATCAAGGCACCGCTTCTAACAACGCCCGTCCCGTCAAAAATCAAGTCAAACGTGATTTGCTTTGGCTCAATACAGACAAAGTTTTTTCGTTCCGCAATAGCACCGGGCGCCTGGTCGTCGGTGTACTGGATTCGGTAGTTCCATTGATAGGTCTCCGGATTGATCAAGGCGCTGTACTTAAGCCCGGGCGAACGCCGCTCGTACGCGGCATCGTCATAAGCCTCGATGTACAGTTTTTCGTTGGATGACAGGTCAAACATCAGCGTTCGGTTTTGCGATTTATCTGGTGAAGCACTTGTTCGGCTACTTCTTTCGTTAATTCTTTCTTCAGGCGCTTGAGCGCCTGCTCATCGATTGCGAGTTGGCCGGCGGCGGGGTCTCCGGTGGGCGAAACCACCGCACGGACCACCAGCTCCCTAATTACTACTGGCATACGTACATGGATTAGATACTGACACTGACGGAGCCCACGGCATTGCCCGCCATGGAGAACGCCGAGTCTACACTGATAATGTTAAAATACTGGTAGCTTAGGGTTATCGATTCGACCACAACGGCGCTTTGTTCGGCATTAAAACTAGACAGCGACCACTTCTTGGGAATAGCGTTCACGACATACCAAGCCTGAATGGGCTCATGGCGGTCGTTCAGCAACATAACGATGACGTTTACCGGGTCAAACACAAAATTCTCCAGGGCGTTTTTGCACCACGTCAAAATCCCTGATCCGACAAACATCCCGCGCTTCAGCTCCAGGTCGGCATAGGTCGTCCGCACGGGCAATTCCCATGTAAAGCGATTCTGTCCACCCTCTTTCACCGATTCCATCTCCATGGTCATCTCCAGGCCGCCGACTTCCTGAAACCGGAAGTCAGCCGGCGTTTGCGGCGTGAGCTCGAAAGCCACGGAAAAATGGAAGCCGACGGGCGGATAGACAAACATTAGCCTTCGTTTTGTATGGTTAACCCTTCGTGTGCCAACTCGATGGTTTCTATCGCCACCTCATTGCCGGACGCGTTAAGGTCCGTTGATTGTACTTTCAACGGCCACGCGTTCTTGATTTTCCAAACGACAACCGGTTCATGCGCTTCATTGAGGAGCGAAATGACGATATCCCGGCGTTCAATGGTATTCAAGGCGACGGTATTCCACCATTCGTAGAAGTCATTGTCGCCTCGAAAAACCCCTCGCTTCATGGTGATGTTGGAAAAGCTTTGCAAGCCTGGCATTTTAATTTTGTGGTACTCGGGGCTCGCGCCGTCGCGGTATTCAATGGCCTCCATCGAAACTTCCAAGCCGGAAACTTCGCTGAAACCAATTTTCGCTCCACCCCAGTCTACTAGGAAATGGAACTTCGGAAGTGGGTAATTTGACATGGGATTGTTTTTAGCGTGTACAATTCAATGGTTAGGATTCCTGCATTTTGTGGGAGAATCGCAGGACAATGAACTCAGCCGGCCTTACAGCAGCCATACCGATCTCTACGATCAACCGGCCCTCCAGGATATCCTGAGCTGTCATCGTCTGGCCTAGACCGCACCTCACGTAGAAGGCATGTTCGGGCTTGCTCCCTGCCAATGCGCCTTGCCGCCACAGGAGGGTAAGGTAATTTTCAAGCATGGCCCGTAGTTTCACCCACGTATTCGCGGTGTTCGGCTCAAAGACAAACTGCATGGTCGCCTTACGCGCGGATTCTTCCACCGTGATAAACAGGCGCCTCACGCTGACGTAGCGCCACTCGTTGTCGTTACCTGCCAACGTGCGCGCGCCCCACACCAGGAAACCTTTGCCTTGGAATGAGCGAATGGCATTGACCGACTTACCCGTCGTGGGATCAATGTTCATGCCGCCTTGTTCCGCGTCGGAGATACGCGCGCTGAGCTTCTGCACAGCATTAATGGAGACATTGGCGGGCGCTTTCCACACACCGCGCGAGCCGTCCACGCGCGCATATACACCGGCCATCGCAGCCGAAGGCGGCAGGGTTAAGCTCAGGTTGTTGCGGATGGTTGACACACATAAGTTGTACACAGCGGTTTGAGAATCTTTGAGACTGGCCAACGGGACGCCGTCGGCCGGATCCCCTTCATTTTCAATGATCACCACCTCCACATCGGCATCGTCATACGCATACTCGTACGTGGTCCGAAGGCGTGGGTAATACGCCGCCGCGTAATTCAAGTTGTCATTCTTTGTAAAACCATTGCGGAATCCGCTGATCGTCGCCGTCACATTGTCCGCCTCGGTGTGCACGTCCAGGATTGCAAAGCGATCTTGAAGCGCCACGCACTGGTCGATCGCGCGTCCCATCAGCCCATAGTACTGGCTCGAGTTTAGCGCCAAGCCTTCCGGGATTACGATAAGGGTAGGTTCATCCGCTGTCAGCAATGCATCAAGCGCATTGCGCAATTTGGGCTCGTCAATCGCTTCGGTGGTTGCGCCAGCGGATACGATGTAGCAAGGCCCTCCGCCGTTGTCGAAATAATGCCTCAAACACGGATACATCACGTATGGCGAAACGGCGCTGTCGAGCAGATTGACCGATGCCGTCAATGCGGTTACGGTGCCGTCGACGACCGTTCGGTCTACATCGACGGTGATCCCTTCCTGGCTTTCCTGCTTGCCATACAGCCCCTCATACTCCTTGAGGGAGAAGATTTTTCTGGGCTGGCCTACAAGAGTTTCTCCCATACTGTCGGTGATGAGCTCGGTGAAGCCGATGAACGCCGGCACGGCAGTCTCTACCTGCGCTACGGAAGGAGGAAACAACGGGATCTCATGGATATAGACGCCCGGCGTTTTGATTGAATTGATTGGTGCCATTTTCTAGTGCATTAAAGTGGAAAATTTCTGTTTATCTATAGGGTGCTAATTCACGACAAGCTGATATAAATGTTCATTCTGCTTATTATTGGCTTGCGTAAAATACAAGGTCTGTTGTGCTTCATTGGTGTAAAGCCTGTTTCGCCGGGAGCCTTCGGGCACCATGTCGATAACCGCGAAATATCCCGATAGCTTGACCGGCACGACCTCCCAATACCCGTTCTCGTCACCGGTACCCATGTGATAAATACGTGCTGGCTCGGTGTCTTCCACGGTTTTCAATAAACTGTCGTCAATCGTGGCCAATGACCCGGTTGTCTTTAGGCGAAGACGAAGGTGATACATGTGATCATGCCCCCAAGCCGCCGCTACGGAAGTTTTGCTTAGAAAAGCCGGTGTGGCGTTCATCAAAAACCGCATGCGAAAGTTGCTGGGCAGACTGTGAAACGGCCTCCGGCCTGTCTCGTCCACCCGGATATAGCATGTGAGAACGTCCTGTTCGAACCGGACGTGTATATCATGCTTATTGAAAAGAGCGCGTGTGGCCGCGTCAGGCGTGATATCCAGCAACGCAGACAAAGGACTGAGCCAACTGCGCTCGTGACTGGGCGATGGAAATCTCGAGTGGCTCAGCGCGATCGAGAACAGTTTGTCGTATTTCAGGTGAAAGGTTTGCATGGGTTTATAGCTGTTGTTCTTTTCGGTGGATGTTGGATTGAATTTCCATGATGGGCTGATGTGGTGCTGTTTCGATGCTGTCAATCGTGATCATCCGCATCTTATACAAAACGGAAGGCTGGTATTTGCCGCCAAGCATGGACCACAGCTGCTGAAGCTGGTCAAAACTCAGGCTTACCATATCGATAACGAGCGTCTCGATACCGTCATCGGCGAGTTCGGGCACAGTGTCTTGCCTGAACACCGGTTGCTTCTGAAAGAGGGAAAGTACTTCCTGCAGGTTGCGGATATCATTTTCATAGCTGCCGCCGTAGGCGGTGAAAAGCAGCCATAGGGCGAGGTTGACGGGTGCATTCTTCGGGTATAGCTGGTTTTCGATGCGCACCATGTACTCCTGGTTTCGGGCCATTCGTACCTCTTCAATGTTTACGAGAGAGATGATAATGTCTGCAAGGTGATCCCCATCGTTTCCGCTTGCGACTTCCGCGATGTTGGCCACGGCAACCTGCAATTCGGTCTGTGTTGTTAGTACCTTTCTAATATGATCGACAGCCGCGTACAGCATAGCGCTTAGTTGATTAGTTGAAAACCCTCGGATCGCAGGAGCGGAAAAGGACCAGCTAGGTCAGAGGTAGATGAATTATTGAATCAAATCTCAACAATTCGTAACCTGCATGCAATACCTAATTTGGTGTATTTGTGGGGGATACACGTATGCGGGCTGCGTAAAGGGATAGAGTTGAGCCGATGTTAGGCTTATCGATTTAGCGCAGCTTTTTTACAGGAGATCGAAAATGAATAGGCTTTAGGCAATATCTGGGAGGGACAAAGGCGTCGATCTTGCAAGCGAGCGCTACGCCCATCCGGGGGTTCGGATTGGGTTAAAAACAACAAGGCCCTT
>CAYUIZ010000050.1:0-20767 GCA_964444885.1 uncultured Sphingobacteriaceae bacterium
GCAGGTGCTTGCGATAAAACAGATACCGGGTCAAGCCCGGCATGACGGTAGCCTTTTTAGATGGATTCGGCGGACTCTTCTGCCATGACGCGCCGGTATAGTCGCCGCATCAACAAGATGACTACGGTGATCATCCCGGCCAAAATCCCCCCTAGCACGATAGCTTTGGCCTTGCCCACCTTGTCGTTTTCCAAGGGTAAAATAGGCCTGTCTAGTGGCTGGATAATGGGTTTTTCGTTGCGAAGCGTAATCCGGGCCAGCTCCTGATTCTTGACCAATTCAGCGAGAATAGCCGTATTGGCCTGCACATCGACGGTACGCTGTTGGGCGCCCACGCGTAGGGATTGGAATGCCCGATTGGGGTTTGGGTTGGCGTCCGTAGCGGAGGCTACCCCGCGGATGGCCGCGTCGAGCTCGCGACGCACGGAGTCGACCTGATGAGTCAATACCGCCAAGTTTTCTTCGGCTTTCTGCGTACGCGTGCGAATGTAGAAGTCCGACGCGTTATGAATCAACGTTTCGACAAAGGCTTTGGAAAACTGCTCGTCCGGCGTGGTCATAACGACTTCAATGATGTTGAGCTTGCGGTCGAGTTTTCCGATTGACAGATTTCTCTTTGTGATGTCGTTATAGAACTCACGCATCAGGCTGTCTTGCAGGTAAATTCCGACGGTATCTTGAAACCGAATATCTCTGATTTGCGGCTTATTAGCCCATTTATCGCGCAGCTTATTGCCTGCGATATAACGGTTTACCAGCATTTCGGGATTCCCGTCGAACGCTACGGTGGTGAGCAAGGTACGGTCGATCATCGACCGCGATTTCAAGAATTCGATGATGTTGTCGCCTTGAAAGAAGCCACCCGAACTAGACAATCCGCCCAAGTTGAAGCCCAGCTGCGCGGCAATGCCGGCCGCAGCACCGAGGCTTGCGCCGCTGCTCCCAGACTCTTCCACAATAAAACTCAGCGATGCCGTGTACTTTGTCGTTTTGGTCAAGGCATAGCCCAGCCCAAGCACGCCACCAACGACGCCAGCGATTAGCAACACGACCCACTTACTTACAAAATAGCGAACCCAATCCTCAACTTTTAAAACTATTCCTTTGAGCGTTATCCCTTCGTCCTTTTGTTGACGGATATCGTTACTGTTATGGGCCATATCCTAGATTGTTGTCTTTTTCCGAATACTGTTGCTAATCCGTTATCTGAATATCGCTAAAATAATCGCAGCCATCGACGCTACACCCGTCCCTAACCCGATCCATTGCTGGGCGCTCATGGGCGGCTTTTCCATCTTCTGGGGCACGAAAATTTCGGCTCCGGGCTTAATGGCAGGATAGCTGTTGAAGAAAAGGAAGCGCGATGTGCTTTTAACCGACCCGTTGGCATAGAGCACGTACGAACTCTTGCGGAGCGCGCGCTGTGAAAAGCCACCCGCCTGCGACACGTACTGCTTGAATCCTTTATTCGGCGCGTAAACCGCGATGGAAGGTGCCAGCACCTCGCCCGAAATCTTAACGGTCTGCAACTCCTTCGGCACCCGGATCACATCGCCGTCTTCCAAAATCAAGTCGCCCCGCTGGCCGGGATTACGAATAATGCGTTCCAAGTTGATTCCCACAAATTCGTTGTTCAGATTTTTGGCTATATCAACACCGTCGACCCGATTGACGCCCGTCTGCAAACTTTGCAGCAACATCAAGCGATTGTACTCGTCCTCCTGTTCCAGTTCGCGTTTGGCCTGCTCCGCGGTGGTCTCACCGGCATTGCGGCCGGCGTCAGTCCCTTTTCGCCGCAATGAAGCGCCATCCACGTAAGCGAACGCCGTAAAGCCGCCCGCACGCTGGATGAGATCCGAAATCCGCTCATTCTTACTGGCGATCGTGTACACCCCCGGGTAAAGCACCTCGCCTTCTATACGGACCGATTTTTGGGTTTCGTAACCAGAGGCCGTGCGGACCGCGATTTCATCAAAGGGTTGCAGGACAAAATCCTGTCCATCTTTGCCCAATCCTTGTGCTAAGTCTATCTGAAAAATTTCGGCGATTTGCGCTGACTCGGAGAGCACATCCGCATTTCGCACGCGGCGCGACACTTCAATCCGTGCCGGAGCTGCGCTCTCGCTAAACCCGCCAGCCTGCAAGATCAAGTCCTGCAACGTCATTCCCTCGGCGTAAGGAAACCGGCCGCCGTAGCGTACCTCGCCCATAATTTCTACGGAATAGGCCTCCCTCAACTCAAAAATGGAATGTATGTTGACCACATCTTCGCGTTGCAATTCGATATCCGGTTCGATACCGGCCAGCACGGCGGCTACGTCAAACGACAGCCGCTCGGCCTGGAGGTCGTCCTGCAGTCGGGCGAGGGTACCGCGTTTCAAAAACGCGTCTTCCTTCAAACCCTCCGCTTTCTTGATCAGCATAGACAAGGTCAGGCCTGGAGTCAGTTCGTACTCGCCCGGACGGAAAACCGATCCGTGAATCACCACGCGGTTGGCGTAGCGATCCAGCACTTTCTCTACCACGTACTCGTCACCCGATAACGGTTCGAACACCGAAAACTGTGAACGCAGCACGTCCTCGACCCTTTTTTCCCGGTCGGTAAAACGGATAACTTTGACGCGCGCGCTATACGCCGCATCCGTAAACCCGCCGGCATACCGCAGCAAGTCATCAAAACTTTCGCCCTCCTTGAGTTCGAATTGGTAGGGCCTGACGACCTCGCCCTCAAGCCCGACATGCTTTACGTACCGTGGTACCATCAGCACATCCTGATCCTGGAGGATGGGGTTTTGCGAAAAAACACCGTTCATCATCACGTCATACACGTCGAGCGTCGCGATTTGCTGGCCATTTCGAATTACCCGGATGTCGCGCAACGACCCGTTTTCGTTGGGTCCGCCGGCTTGATATAACGCATTGAATGCCGTTGCCACCGAGGGCAGTGTATAGGTCCCGGGCTTCGTGACGTCGCCGGTGACCACCACGTTAATGCTTCGGATATTACCTAGGGTGACAACCACCCGGGTAGCGCCCGTCCGTATGGCCGAATACACCGATGACATGCGCGAGCGGATGACCTCGGTGGCCTCTTCGATAGTCATTCCCCCTACTTGCACCACGCCCACATAAGGGATATTAATTGTTCCCTCCGGCGAAACGTTCAGCGTATGCTTCGCTTCGGACTGCCCGAAAACGTCGATCAGAACCTGGTCTGAGGGTCCTAACGGGTAGTTGGCTGGCGTGGCTATCCGAAGGTTCGGCTCAAAAGTTGGGGCTGCCTCGCGGAAGAGCGATTGTCCGTAACGGGGCTTCAGACCGCTTTCTTCGGCTATTTCTACGGTATCGGGCAGCTCAGTACCCTCCGTCACCACCCGGCGTTCGGCAGGTCTGCTCTGCGTCGCGATCTGTTGCCCTGTTCCCTGTCCCTCGCGAATCACTTCAACCCTCGCACGGAGTTTCTGTACTTCACTGAGCGGCATTCCGCGCTGCAACGCCATCTGTTCCAGCTCTTCATCAGACATACCCAAGGACTCTGCCTGAATCATATAGGCCCTGATTTGCGCATCAGACAACTCGTCAATGCTGACGGATGACAGGTCTTGTGCGTTAATACTTTGCGCAGTGACGGTTTCGCCTGACAGCAGGACCAACCCAAAAAACATGCACGTAAAGAAATAAAATAGTATTCGCATCGTACTCAAACTATACCAAAAGAATCGAGTTCATCGATGCCTCATGCGTCGATAACACCACAAATAACGTGTTTTTTTTCGTATATTTAGTAAAATCGGGATGGTATATAATAACCAGCAGCTATAGCCGGCAAGCACTCGCTTCGGGAGAAAGTCAGAAAATATTTCATCAAATTTAAATGCATAGTCCTTAGTTTAATAGTGGGACGCTAAAGACGTATGAGAACATTGTCACAACGACCACCCCGGAATCCAGTTATCCTTTCAGTCATCATTTTTATGATTTAGTGGACATCAGTCCTTCTGGTGCCGGCAACGGAAATTTAGTCTTCCTCGTCTGGTCAAAGCGAGGAAAAATCCTCAGAAACGCTCGGAACAAGAGACTATGGAATATTTTTTGCTACTTTGCGGACATATAGTTAAGTATATGCATATCCGACACTTTCTCTATAGTCTGTGCCTACTTTCGCTTCCATGGGGATCGCTACGCGCCCAGACGTTGCCAGTAGGCACACCCCTATTAGAAGATTATTACCGACGCTTGCAGCTTCTTGGCAAGTTGGATCCGTCACTTTCCTTTTCCGTTCGGCCGTTGTCGGCCGAGGCACTTGAACGCGCGGACGTCTTTGATCCGGACGAGGCGTTGGGTCTAAGCAGCGTCATACATCGATTCGACGGCGAAAGTGGTTTTTTTCAGCTTATGCCTGCGGGAATAGATTACAATTTCAATGGCAGTTATCCCTACGGCTGGAACGATGGATCCATTGTTCCGACGCGTGGTGGCCAAGTGCGGCTATACGGAGGTATATTAGCCAAATACAAGTTTCTGACCCTACAGTTCAGGCCGGAGTTTGTGCAGGCAAGCAACAGACAATACGAAGGCTTGGCAAAAGCCCCTGGTTACGGCCTAGAGTGGTACAAGGCGATAGGCAACATGATCGATATGCCGGAGTATTTCGGACATTCGACATACAGTCGGGTCATGCTGGGGCAATCGAGTTTGAAAGCCACTTTTGGAAGTGTCAGCTTTGGTTTTTCTACGGAGAACCTCTATTGGGGCCCTGGAAGACATAACGCCCTGCTGATGAGCAACAATGCGCCGGGGTTCCCTCATTTCACTGTCCATACAAGCAAACCGGTACAAACCGGGATCGGCGCCTTTGAAGGACAGCTAGTAGGCGGTACGCTTCGTGCATCGGGATTTCCACCGTCGATAACGGGCGAAAGCCAACACCATGAGCAATACTACGTGGAAAAACCGGATGTAAACCGATATTTCTCAGGACTCGTTGCCAGCTACCAGCCCAAGTGGGTACCCGGCCTGACGTTGGGAATTGTCCGCGCCTTCGCAGTGAACAAAACCCACATGAACAACGACCCCCGGGATTTTCTGCCTTTCTTTAAACCCACCGTGAAAGAAGTGTCTTATCTGGACGATAGAGGCATAGAGCGGACCAGCGACGAAGTGCGCGACCGCTACGGGTCCGCGTTTTTCCGCTGGGTAATGCCGGCTGGACATCTGGAGGTGTACGGCGAATACGGACGCAAGGTAAAGGCAGAGAATGGGCGCGACTGGGTGGTACAGCCGACATACTCGCGGGGGTATGTTTTGGGATTTCGCAAGCTAGTGCCCCTAAGTTTCATGCCGGGTGATTTTCTGGAGTTAGGCGTTGAAGCCACGGAATTATCGATGAACAACACGTATTTTGCGAAGAACGTTCGCCGCACGTATCCGACGTGGTACACGCACCACGTGGTACGCGACGGCTATACGCATCGCGGCCAAGTATTAGGGGCTGGTATCGGACCAGGGAGCAACGTGCAGACGGCCAGCATCGGCTGGATGCGCGGTATGAAGCGGATCGGGCTTTCGCTGGAGCGCTATATGCACAACGAGGATTTCTTTTACATGTACGTAGCGGACATTCGTAGGTCATGGGTAGACTTCAGCTGGTCGGTACGCGGCGAGTGGGATTTCAACAAGTTACTGGCCTATGCACAGCTACAAAACGTACACAGCTACAACTATCGCCACGAGTTCGTCATGCCCGAAGGTCATTCGTTTTGGGACTTCGACCCACAAGACCAGAACAATCTTCTTATTCGATTGGGCTTAGCTTATCGGTTTTAATCACGCAATAGGAATGAAAAAAATTATTACCAAAAATAAAACCGTATTCTATTTCGCGGTGAGTGTTTGGGTCGCCTCTTTTGCGACCGTATCGCACGCGCAAACAATACCCGTGGGCTTACCTGTACTCGAAGACTACTACCGCAGTCAACAACTGATGGGTAATTTGGATTCTGCGATTTCCTTTAGCATCCGGCCGATAACCGCACAGGCATTGCAGCAACGAAATTATCTGAACTATCCGGACAGTAGCCGCAGCGACATCGTGTGGGAGAGCAGCGATGGCCATGGCCACCTCCAGCTGTTGCCCGTCGTGTGGCAAAACCAGCTGAACACCAACTACCCCTATGGATGGAACGATGGGCCGGTAATACCTGCCCGAGGGATTCAGACCTACCTGAGTGCGGGCTTTTTTGCCCGGTACCGGTGGTTGAGCGTACAGTTTCGCCCCGAGCTGGTATCTGCACAGAATCGTGTATATGAGGGGTTTGGTGGAGAGAACGGGCCTAATCAAGCTTGGTACAGGCAGTATGGCGTACGTATCGACCAACCTGAGCTCTTCGGTCTGGGCAGCTACACAAAGTCTTTTCTGGGGCAAAGCAGCATCCGGCTCACATACGACCCTGTGTCGATAGGCTTTTCGACGGAAAACCTATGGTGGGGCCCTGGCCTGCATAACTCGATCCTGATGAGCAACACGGCGCCAGGTTTCAAGCACGTGACACTGAACTCCTCCAAACCCATAAAAACGTACATCGGGTCGTTTGAATTCCAGGTTGTTGGAGGGCATTTGGAGAAGTCAGGGTTTCCGCCCTCCCTTCTCGGGGACACTAGCTTCCACCAACGATACGAACGGCAGAAACCAGAAGGCTGGCGTTATTTTTCAGGCCTTACCTTAAATTATCAGCCGAAATGGACCCCTGGTCTTTTTCTTGGTTTTATCCGCACATACAACACGAATCAGAAAGATATGGGAAAAGGCCTGCGGTATTATGCACCGTTTTTCGAGGCCTTCAGCAAAACAAAAATCGCATTGGACGGCAGTGCTGACGACGGCATTCCACGTGATCAGATGTTATCCTTTTATTTCCGATACGTTATACCAAAAGCCAACTTTGAGTTTTACGGTGAGTATGCCAAAAATGACCATAATTGGGATGCACGGGACGGCATGGCACAAATCGACCATACCCGGGCTTACACCTTCGGCCTGCGAAAATTCATTCCGCTAAATATCCGTTGGGGAGGTCACCTGCAGCTGGCTGGCGAATTAACTCAGATAGCAGTAACCAATACGAGAGGGATACGTTCGGCAGGCTCATGGTACGGACACAGCGGAGTAGCAGATGGCTATACACACCGAGGGCAACTGCTCGGAGCAGGCATCGGAATGGGAAGCAATAGCCAAACGCTGCAGACAAGCTGGGTAAACGGATTGAAGCAACTGGGCATTCAGGTGCAGCGCTATGTGCATGATGAAGATTTCGCTGCGTTTGTGATTAAAGATTTCAGGCGCAATTGGGTGGATTTGAGTGTGGCATCCTATGGTTCGTGGGATTACAAGCAATTTATTTTCAACGCACATCTTCAATACATCCACGCCTATAATTACCAATATAATTTCCAACCCGCCGCCGATATCACCGACTATTGGGGATTCAACCCACAGGACAAAAACAACCTGCACTTGAAACTCGGCGTCATGTATCGGTTTTAATCTGTCGGTTATTCACGGCGCGGTGAGCAAAAATGTCGGTTAATGAGCACGACGTTACCATCGGAAAAAGGTGAGAGCGGATAATCTTGAACACAAGCCCTATCCTATCAGCCGCGATATTTCCGCGGTGTAAACCGCTATTATCCGGTCTACCGAAAACTCAGCCATCATTTTTTGTCGGCCGCGCTTCCCCATGTGCTCGCGTTGATCGGTCGTCAAGCTCAAAAACTGGACGAGCCGCGTCACCAAACCGTCCACATCCTTCACGGCGCACAGATATCCGCTCACTCCGTCGTCGACCAATTCCCGGCATCCTGCTATATCCGAAGCAATAATCGGCTTGCCGAGGGAAGCGCTCTCCTGCAACGTCGTGGACATTCCTTCGCGGTAAGACGGCAACACCACACAATCGGCCTGCATTATCCACGGTCTGACGTCCATCGTATCCCCGAGATAATCGACTACCTCCTCGCCTATCCAGCTGTCCAGCTCTTCTTTGCTAACCGCAGCCGGATTGGCGACATTCAGATATCCCAAGATCTGGAAACGGGCATGGGGATAGGATTGCCTAACCCGCCTCGCGGCTGCCACAAACTCTCGTATGCCTTTATCATGCAGCAATCGGCCCACGAATAAGAAACGTGTTTCATTTGGGTCAGAGCGGGGCGTCACCTGGATATGCTCCGGGTTAAACACATACTGGCAGTCTATGCCTTCGCCTGGAATCCTCCTTGTCTTGCTGCTGTCCACCAGTTTGCCTTTTACAAACAACTGCCGGTCGTCCTCGTTCAAGAACCACACCTGGCTGGCTTTTCGGAACGCATGCCTGTACAAGTGCCTGACGATACGTGTGACCAGCCCTTTGTTTATAAACGCGTAACCCAATCCGGTGACCACTGCGATGACTGGAATACCACACGCGCTGGCTGCTAGTGTGCTGTAGATATTGGGCTTCACCGTATATTGGATAACGAGATGAGGCTTTCTTTGGCGGTAAATTCGTTTAAATTCCTGTAGAAGCTGGACATCGCGATACGGATTCGATCCTTGGTTGGAAAGTTTCAACAGCGGAACAAATTCCACCCCCAACTCCTCCAATTGACTAACATATTGATCCCTAGGTGCTAAAACCATCACCTCATGGCCGCTTTGGACCAATGCCTGGAGCAGATTTATCCTGAAACGGGTAAAGCTCCAGGCTGTATTGGATACGAGGCAGATTTTCTTACGCATGAGGTTGGAGGTTTTCAAGAGCATGAAGCAACGATTCCGCGAATACGGGTTTTCCTGCAAAGGCATGGTGTGCCTGCGTCGCCATAGATCTGCATGTGGTTTTGTCTCGAAGTATAACTAACAACTTATCCAAAGATGCTGTGGTAACTTCCCCATTTGCTAATTCCAAGAAAACCGCAGATACGTTATCATTCGCATAATTTGGTATCTCCCCCACCGGAGTGACAACACATAGCATGCCTTGCTGCATTGCTTCCACCACGCTCATCGCCATGCCTTCGTGTGCACTCATTTGGATATAAGCATTGTACTGCGAATATATACCGGCTTTTTTCTCCGGTGGCAACTCGCCACGCATTGTGACTGCGTCCTCCAGTCTGTATCTGGCGATTTCATTAACTACTGCGTCGCGATCGCCGTCTGGCCGGCCATAAATATCCAAGCTAACATCCAATCCCGCGCCACGAAGCGCGGCGATGACCCCGACGGCCAAAGGCATTCTTTTCACTGGATTCAAGCGAGATATCGAAAAAAAACGAAGCCCTGCTGAAAAATCCCTCGGCACGAGTACTTCCGGCGTACGCGCTAACAGGAACGATAGAACCTGTATGTTCGTGTCCGGACCGGACACATCCTGAATGAAGCGCTTCGTTGACGCAGAGTCGGCGAAGACCGTATCCGCTACGCGAATTCCGCACTTTGTGATCACGCTGTCCAGCACATGATGAAATAACGTATTGTGTATTAACAACATAAATCGAGTTTTGCTTTGCGTTGATTTGTAAAGCAACGCCGGCATGATGGATCTCCACAGCGAAGCGATGATAAGGTCGGGCTTGAACCGCCAAAGTCGCCAGCAAACCCAAGGGAGGTATAACGGATAAAGCCATGCGGGATACGGGAAATGTATCATCGCATTCCGTACGTTGGCGTCCAGCCCATTCAATAAAGTTGTGTTCGATTTACCCAGGACATATATCTGCAAATGATAATGCTTGAGTAAAGTAGGAAATGCTGAAAGCGCAGCCAACTCTGCGCCGCCAACGGCGATTCCGTGGATGATATAAACTAATTTGGCTTTCTTCTCCATAAATACGCTATCCTACCATAAACGATATGGTCTCATCAACCCCATATCAATCATATTCAAACCATAAAACAAAACGAACAGCATAAACAGAACCCGAATGAACAGGCCGGTGTACTGTTCCCTCTCCTTGGATTCAATAATACTGAATAGATACGGGAGCAGCAAAACAATGGCCGTGAACAGCATGGAGGACAGGCGCTGCATGATGGCGAATGAAATAAAGAGGAGGTTGATGAACGAACCGATTGACAAGGCGATATACAGGATGTCCAGTTCGCGCTTAGAATACCGTTTCAACAACTCTTCTTTGTAGATTAAAATGGCCAGCATAAAAACCTGCGCGACCACCGAAACCATATACCCGCCGCTTCCGAACTCGTCTTGCTCCACATAGTTAGCCAAGGTGGGCGGCAGGCCACCGAGCTGGAACAGGTGCATAACCGGGTCAAAGTAGGCACCAATAGCTCCCAAAAGGGGCAAAAACAAATACACCCAATAATTGCGCATCAGCGCGTAGGCCAGGAACAGCAGGGGGATGACCAGCACCGCGCTATGAAAAAACGCGGCAAAGAAAACCAACAGCGCGGCAGACACGTATTTCCGGTCGATGAACATGAATACGGCCCACATGCCCATGCCGGCAGACAGGGCGTAGCGGATTTGGGTGAAATCACGATAGAAGTAAAAAAAACAAACGTAGACAAGCAGCGAACAAAAGGGATAAGGGCTTCGCTTATAAAATAACGTATAGTTGACGAGCCCCGTTGCCAGCGCCATCAGGAAGAATACAGCGTGGATATTACCACCGAGGGCATCCACAGCCTTGTTGAGCATCATATAACCACGCTCCATGGTAAAATCGTAATCACCTGCCAACAATTGTCCCCACGACAAGTTCGACGTCAAGGACATCGCGTCTTCATACGCGATGCCATCGTTGTCGACACCCAGTCCCCGCAAGCCCGTAAACATCACCAGCAATGAGCATAGCAATGCATACGCAATCAGCCGTCCTTCTTTGGACTCGACAAAATCGGCGAGGGTCGAAAAAAATACCGTGATCAGTAACAAGTAATAGGGAAACATGGCAATCAGGGTATTACGAGGCAAACATTTTCCATAATCGCGCGGCTGGGTATAATAGCAATGACCAAGGCGATCCGATCATTTTGTATTTTTCGGCAAAAGAGCCGTTCTGGTCGTAAACAGCGAACCGCCAAAAGTTAATCGTGGCTTTTAAGCGCTGCACGGCGGTCAGCCCCGGCAACCGTCGCATTTCAGCGTAGTACAAACAACTTCCTCGGGGACTTTCCTTGCGCAACCTGACGGAGGTATCGGTAATGCCGCCGGGCAGGTATTCGCACACGATGAGCGGAGCATTAAAAAAACGCAGCTTGAATGTCCTCCCGATCCGGTTCCACACTAGCGCATCCGCGCAAAAGCGCTCCCCAGAAAATTGCGGATAGGGATACATTGCCATAATGCGGGTCAGCAGCACTTCTCCCCGATCACCTTCGTAGCCCATTTCAAACCGGTACTTGACCGCATCCACGTCCAGCGTCCGGTAGTCGACCGCGCCGCCGATCACCCGGCCATCCTGGTGGATGCGCGTACCGCATACGCCAGCGAATTCCGCCGCGTTGGGAAGTAAGGAAACCGCTTCCCATTGCGAAGCAATCGCTTGCAAGGCACCGTCGGCCACCGTATCATCGCTATCGACGATAAAAAACAGCATCCCTTGGGCCATTCCGACTCCCCGGTTGATCGCGACGTGCTTACCTGCATTATCTTGGCGATAGTATCGAATGCTTATTTTTTCTTCGTTGATAAAATCCGCGATCTCCGATTGAGTGCCATCCGTACTGCCGTCGTCTACCACGACCCATTCAAAATCAGTAAAATCCTGCCGCAGGATACTATCATACAGCCCTTTCAGGTAAGGCTTGCGGTTATACGCTGGCGTGAATATGGTAATCAACGGTTTCGACATCGTTTGGCGGTTATCCGACTGGTTTTCTCATGATCGTTTTCAGCAATAATACGCCCCGTTTGTTGCCCAATGAGAAGCCATGCCGGAGCAAGATAAACAATCTTTTCAGAACGGACCGGCTTTGGCCGTAGCGAAAATATGCGCTGTACAAGCGTTTGGCCGGGCCGTCCATCCGACTGGCATACTGCGCAAAAAAAGTGCGGTTTGCCTCGAAGTGGGCAAGGTTGATAACAGGCTTTCCAGCCTGAAAAAATCCTCCGATCCGTTCCAGAACCCCGCGGGGCTGCCTACCGGTCGCATTAAGATCATGTTGCCGGTACCACATCAGACCTTCGTCTACGTATCGAACAGTGCCAAACGTGACGGCGCCCATCGTGAGCAAGTGGTCGTGCATGGCCACCTGCGTGGGAAACGGCCTAAGCCGATCAAGCAACGCTCGGTTGACAATCACTGCGCAACCTTGGATACCGGAGTTAAAAAAAAGCGTATCGCGCAACGAACGGGGATGGATTTGCGTAGAAAACCGAGGCTGAACTTCGCCGTTCGTGTATAGATACGAATTGGAATACACCAAAGCCGGGCCGTTGCAAGCGCTTATCGCTTGCTGCATCCGCTCTATTTTTTCGGGCAGCCAGATATCATCTTGGTCGCAGAACATATAATAATCACCTTCAACCTGCTCCAGTAGATGGAGGAAATTCTGCGCCGCACCCAGCCCCTCCACACCATCATCCAACAGGATGATCCGTGCGTCCATCGTTGCATACCGACCAATGATAGTGCGCGTTTGGTCGGCTGATCCGTCGTCGTGGATCGTCAACCGCCAATTCGCATAGGTTTGCCGCAGGAGCGAATCGAGCTGTTCGGCCACGTAGGCCTCGCCATTGTAGGTAGCCATCAGGATATCGATGCGCGGGTTAGCCCTTTCCATAGATCAATTGTGCGAGGTCAGTTTTCTGGGCATTGCGAACCAATTGGGCCACCAATTCATGGTTGCGTCTGCTTTTGCGTGGCGAGAGCGCCGTTGAAAAATCCGTATGACGGATGTATTCATAACCCAGGGTATTAAAATCCCCGATCTCAGGATGCTTCACGATCGGAATAACGCCATAGTGCAGGTATTCGACCAGTTTGGTGGGACAAGCCACCCGGTTTACGGTCATGTCATCGCGCAAGATAAACCCGTAATGCGCTATTCGGTAGTAATCTTTCAAATCATCCGGCGAAACTGTGGCGAGTTGGATGTGCGGGTCTTCCGCCAGTCCCGCCTGTTCGAGATGCGTGCGCATGGATGGGATATCGCCTGTCAGGATGTGATATTTCATTCGTGGCGACCTGTTTTGCTTAATAATGGAGAGCATCAACGCTATATTTTGCCATTTTTGGGTGTTGCCGCTATATACAACGTGGACATCACCGCCTTCCGCCGACAATTCTACGTTGGTATCCTCCAAGATATGCGCAGGCAGGATCGCATACGTTTTGTAGTGAGTGGGTGATCGGGGATATTTGCGCCGAAAATGCGCTTCCATCGCCTGGGTCACCGTGATGACGATATCGGCACGGCGCATCGTCGCACGTTCGCTTAGGCCATAAAGCCATGCTTTTTTGCTATTGCCAGCCAAGGCAGCTTCCTCGGGAACGACGCCGTGCGCATCCAAGATTACCCGCGTACGGCGAGGGAGAAACGGGACCAAGGGCAACCACGGCAACACGTTGATAACGGAATGGAGGTACACCGATTTTGACTGCCGGAGCAAGCGGAAAATGAAGAAAAAGTGCACAAACAGGTTGCATCGATATTGAACCAACTCCGGTTTGAGCGTCTCTTTCTCCCGTCGCCAAAACTTGCGGTGCGATACGAACAGGTATTGCCGGAAATGCCCACGGAACTCGTCGTCGACAGCCAACATGCGCTGTGACATGCCTTCCTTTTCAGTTTTCGTGTCCGGATAATTCCCTAAAACCAACAACATGAATTAATTCATTGCCAAGTAATCTACAATCCGGTTGGCGCTCTGGCCATCTCCGTACGGGTTTTCTCCATGCCGCATTGCCTCGTATTGGGAAACATCGTCTAAGAGCGCCGTTGTGGCCGACACAATCCGCTCGCTGTGCGCGCCCACTAACCTGACCATGCCCGCCTCAATCGCTTCCGGCCGCTCAGAAACATCGCGCATAACCAGTACTGGCTTACCCAGACCAGGCGCCTCTTCCTGTATCCCGCCACTGTCGGTAATCACCAGGTGAGATTGCATCAACAGCCATGTAAAAGCAGGATAGCCCAACGGTTCGAGCAAATGAATATTAGGCAGGCCGCCTAACTGCTTTTCTACGGGCTCCTTTACTTGCGGATTGAGGTGCAATGGAAATACGATCTGCAAGTCATCACGCGAAGCCAATTGGCCTAGCGCATCACAAATCGCTAGCAATCCCGCTCCGTGGTTTTCCCGTCGATGGGCAGTTACAAGAAGCACCCGCTTATTCGGATCTATTGCCCTTTTCAATTCCTTAATTTCCTTATCCTCGTAATTCAATAAGCGCTCCTTGGCCCAATACAGTGCATCAATAACCGTATTGCCGGTGACGAGGATCTGGCTGTCGGGTACGCCCTCGCGCAAAAGATTGGCTTTTGCACGGGAGGTGGGCGCGAAGTGACTATGGGCCAACCTGCTGGTCAGCTGTCTATTGATCTCTTCAGGGAATGGGGCATAAGGATTATGCGTGCGTAACCCCGCTTCGACATGGCCCACCGGAATTTGCTTGTAAAACGCCGCCAGAGCCACCGCCGTCGACGTGGTTGTGTCGCCGTGCACCAACACGTAATCGGGCAAAGAGGCTTCCAGCACGCTTTTCATGGCCAACAAGACATCCGAGGTAAGCCGAAACAAGTCGGGATGCCGTTTCATCACGTCCAGGTCGTAGTCTGGAACAATCCCGAAAAAGGCCAGCACCTGGTCGAGCATGTGACGGTGTTGGCCCGTCACGCATATTTCGGTAGCGAACTCGCTCGTCCGCGCCTGTAGCGCATGGACAAGCGGCGCCATTTTGATGGCCTCCGGCCGGGTACCGAATACGACTAAAATTTTCTTCATGCGAACCTGTTACGGATGATTGCCGAATCCCAAATTGAAATCACCTTTGTTGCAGCCCGGTTAGGCTTGTGCAATTATACGAAATACTTTAAGGTAATGCCGGTCCCGATGGTAAAACCACCGTCCAATCGCCTGTGCGCACAGCAGGAGCTTAACGGTTAAAGCCGCGGCGCGACCCTGGGTTTTCTTAAAGTATAGCTGTCGGCTCCGTTCAAAATGTAGTGTTTTCGTTTCGCTCTGATGTCCTGTCCCCTGTTGGGAACCTCCTTCCAAATGGACAATCGGTACTGACGGTAATACGACAGAACGAAAGCCCCGCCGTTGCATTCGATAGGAAAGCTCTGCTTCCTCAAAATACAGGAAGAAATCCTCATCGAACCCCCCAAGCATGTGAAACACTTCGGATCGGAAAAACATGTCTGCGCCGGAAATATAGTCGACCGAGCGGGGCTCGTCCCCTTTGCATGCCACGCCGATAGCTAACCGCTCTGCATAATACCTTTTATATAGGCGGTAGAACCCAAGTTGCGAAAACACGTCTGACACGGACGGAAAGTTGCCAAAGGACACTTGTTTTTGCATCAACTGATCCAAAAGATTCCCACCGCAACAGCCGACATCCTGCTGCCGTCCGTCTTCCATGAAATCGTAGAAAATCGCGGCGGCATTGTTGAGAAGATAGGTGTCCGAATTCAGGAAAAACAAGTATTTTCCTTTCGCAACCCGGGCGCCCCTATTATTGGCGGCGCCAAAACCCAGATTTCTTGCGTTAGCGATAAGCAAAATCTGCGGTACGCAACCCAGTCTCTCCAAGGAATCATCTCCCGACGCATTGTCGACCACAATAATCTCGTACGGATGACTCCCGGTATGTTCCAGAATAGACCGCACGCACCCAAAGACCAAATCCGGCGTCCGAAAATTGACAATAATAAAGGATATCAGCACAGGTTCCATGTTCAGCGTCACGCCCTCCTATCATTTGATTTAATCGCTCGGACAAACTTCATCATTTTTTTCCATTGCGTATAAACCGTTAACCGCTCCTCTAAACGAAACACGAACAATAACGCGAACATCAGCACGACAATCAACGACCCGTTGACCACTAGCGCGACAATCGTACTAAGATGTGCAGGAATCAGCCCGGCCATCAGGTCGGCCCCGAACACTACCAAAATCAAATAACATAGGTATTTCAACGTTATGCCCACAAACATTCGTCGATTATAAGGGAAATATACGAACAATGCGATAGCCGAAAAAGTATGGGCGACAATAAATGATAAGGGAAATGTATATGCGCCGAATGTACGATAAAACATAAAATTTAACGCAATCATAATCAGTTGAGCAATGACCCCGAAAAACGCATAGATTTTACCTTTTTTGGTCGCTAATAAAGCTAGCCCGAATATGATGTAGAAAAAATTGATCAACGCCGACCACGCATAATACGTGGATAATGACCCCATCTTCAAAATAGCTACCGAGGGGATCTCTCCATCATGATATAAAATCAGTTCGATGAGTTCGACGCCAGAAGAATAAAAAAAGGCGATCAATGCGGTCACGATCAGCAAGCCAAATTGGTAGACTTGCTTGAAATCCGTTAAAAACCCTGCCGTGTCTTGTTTGGCAAAACGACCGGCTAGGATGGGCACAAGCATGGTGAGCAGCACACTGGTTAATACGTTGATAGGTATATCCACAAACCGGCGCGAATAATCCAGCATGGAAACCACGCCTTCCCCCAGAATATTGCCTAGCGATTTTTCGACAAGGACATTGATCTGAATAAAAAAATAAGGGATGAAAAAGGGCAAAGCATACAAGAAAAAGGGCTTAAAATCAGCGAACTTGATTTTGTGACCCCGCGAAAAAAGGGGTATCTTTCGCTTATTTATTTCATACACAATGAATAAAACCATCAGTGCCATCCCCGCATAATAAGAGACCGCCAACGCATAAATTCCTATATACGGCGTCAGTACTACCATACTTACGATGTTGAATACGGCGGCTATACAATTCGAAATTTCTGGAACGAAAAACGAATTATGAGCATTGAGAATACTGATACCCAACTGATTGAACTGATCAAAAAGCAAGGAGGGAGCCACGATCATGAGCATCAAAACCAACGCATTGACTTGCTCCGCATCATAGGCGGGCGCTATTAGACGGGCTATAGGAACAGGGAAGGCGAGTATGCTTCCCACTAGGCACAGCGAAATGACCATAGCGACGACCATCAGCGACCGGGCTTTTGCTAGCACTTGAGTCTCTCCTTGCTCCTCGCGAAGGATGACGTACTTTGCCCGAAAGGTTTCGTTAATCGGCCCCCAAACTGCCAGATTCATGACCACAATACAATTTAGCGCGATCAGCCACATATCCCGATCAAGGGAAACTCCAAAATATTTCGCCGCTAACGACAAGCCCACGACTGAAAAAGCCATTTTGGCACAACGAAGGATAAATAAAATGACAGTTGTCCGTTTCAATTTCTCTTCCCGACTTAATTAATCGTTAACATTCGCAAAGAAAACGTTTATTTTGGTAAACTCATCGGAGAGCGTGCATTTCAACTCCTCCAGAGCGAGCGAAAGGTTTGGTTTGAATGGCAAACTTTTCCTAAATTTGACTAGTAAGGCTATTCAGAAAATCATCGTTGATGAGGTCGTGATTTGACACTATTCATTTAGTGATAGTCCCTGCTAAAATTTGTGGTGTATGGAGTTTAAGGCGATTTTGATAGTCAGTCCGCGCTTTGTACGCCATGCCTTTCCGTTGTTTATAAATTAACAAAAAAACGAACTATTTCGTTTAAACTACTTTGAATGGAGCATTATATCAATGAAAAATACCGCGATTTATCAGCCATTGCGAATGATTATGCGGACGAGTATAAAAACGGGTCTCCTTTCCCAAACATCTACCTTAAGGATTTTTTCAATCCCGGCGTGTTAGAAAGCGTACTGGAAGAATTTCCGGATTTGGCGCAAAAGGATGCGATCAAATTCGACAACCCGAACGAGAAAAAACTGGGTGGGAAGGGCGAGCATCCCTTTGGCAAGGAAACCAAAAAATTCATGCATTTTCTCAATTCGCAACCGTTTCTTGAATTCATGCAGCAATTGACTGGCATCACGGAGACGCTGATTGGCGACCCCTACTTTGTCGGCGGCGGGCTTCACGAAATCAAAAAAGGTGGCTTACTAAAAATACACGCTGACTTCAACAAACATCCCATATTGAAATTAGACCGGCGCATAAACGCGTTGGTATATCTCAATAAGGACTGGAAAGAAGAATATGGCGGGCACTTTGAACTATGGGACAAGACCATGACCCAATGCGAAAAGAAGATTCTACCTGAGTTTAACACGCTCGCTATTTTCTCTACCACTTCGTTTTCCTACCATGGTCACCCCAATCCGCTCAACTGCCCGGACGACCGCAGCCGGAAGTCGCTCGCGCTTTACTATTATTCAAACGGGCGGCCCAAAGAGGAAATCGACGAACAACTCACGCAACACAGCACGATTTTCAAAGCCCGCAGCGGCAATACCGATGATGCGGAAGTGAATAGCAACATCAAGCCTCCGCATCCGTTAAGACAGTTCGCCAAGGACTTGGTACCGCCGTTGTTTATCAAATTGCTGCGCAGGTAGCTTACCCGGAACCGATATTGGAACTTGTAAGCAGCGAACAATCGCGGCCGTCCACCTGTTAGTTTTATGAAGCATAGGAGAAGCGTTATGAAAACGAACATGAACGACAGCAAAACTGCCAAAGCCCTGATTAACGGGCGCTACCTCGCCGGGCGCAAGCAATTTCCGGTCATCAACCCGGCTACCGGCGAAACAATAGCGCAAGTGGCGGACTTGGGTGTGGCCGACTGCCGGAAGGCCATCGATGCGGCGCACGAAGCGGGCGTAGCATGGGCGGGTTTGACTGCCGCCGAGCGAAGCGGTGTCTTAATGGCATGGCACCAGCTGATTCTCGAGCACCAATCCGAACTTGCGCGGACCATCACCCTCGAAAGCGGAAAGCCCTTAGCGGAGAGCCGAGCCGAAGTCCAGTACGGCGCTTCGTTCGTAGAATGGTTTGCCGAGGAGGCCAAGCGAGCTTATGGCGAAACCATCCCCCCGACCAAAGCCGGCCAACGTATTCTTACTGTGCGGCAACCCGTGGGTGTGGTGTCGGCCATCACCCCGTGGAACTTTCCCGTGGCGATGGTGACACGGAAGGTGGCCCCGGCCCTTGCGGCGGGTTGCACGGTCGTGTTGCGCCCTGCATCACAGACACCGCTGACGGCACTGGCGCTCGCCCGGCTGGCCGCTGAAGCGGGCGTTCCGGCAGGTGTATTCAATGTGGTAACCGGCACGGACAGCAAAGGCATGGGCACGGAGCTCGCGACGAATGACAAGGTGCGGAAAATATCCTTCACCGGGTCTACGGAAGTGGGCCGCACGCTGATGACCCAGGCGGCGGAGACCGTCAAACGGGTTTCGCTGGAACTGGGCGGCAATGCGCCGTTCATCGTCTTCGATGATGCGGACCTCGATGCCGCGGTCAAGGGCGCCCTCACCGCCAAATTCCGCAACTCGGGACAAACCTGCGTGGCCGTCAATCGATTTTACATACAAGACGCCGTGTTCGACACGTTTGCAGAAAAACTCGCCAAGGCGGTAAAAAAACTAACGGTAGGCAATGGGCTCGAGGAAGGCGTAACGGTCGGTCCGCTAATCAACCCAGCGGGGCTCGACAAAGTACAGTCGCACGTAGACGACGCCTTGGCCAAAGGTGCACGGAAACTGACTGGTGGAAAGCCGAAAAAAGGATTGTTTTACGAGCCTACGGTACTGGCCGATGTCAGCCCAACGGCGTTGATCGCACGTGAAGAAACGTTCGGGCCAGTATGTGCATTGTTTCGGTTTAGCCAAGAGGAAGATGCCATCGCCCTGGCCAACGACACGGAGTTTGGGCTGGTAGCTTACTTCTATAGCGGTAGCGTCCACCGATGCTGGCGCGTGGCCGAGCAGCTCGAAGCGGGCATGGTGGGAATCAATACGGGCATGGTATCCAATACCGTCGCTCCCTTCGGAGGCGTCAAGCAGTCCGGAATTGGCCGTGAAGGGTCGAAACACGGACTCGACGAATATACTGAGTTGAAATACCTCTGCTTCGGGGAACGATAGCAACTACTGCTCCTTTTTCATCCGCACCCGCTTATAGAGTTTGACCGCCATCATTAGCAACACGGAAAGCACTAGCAATCCCAGCACGCCGAAGATCCAGTTGACGGCACTCTTGAGTACCACCACGAATACGATGGCAAAGAGCAGCACGGTCGACACTTCGTTCCACAGGCGCAAGCGGGTCGATGTCCAGGTGTTGCGCTCGTCGCGCAGCCGGTACATGATTCGCTGGCAAACAAAATGATAACCCACCAACCCCAGCACGAAGGCCAGCTTGACATGCATCCATCCGGCAGACAGCAAACCCGGCACCCAATACAACATGAGCAAGCCGGCCCCTACAGTGAGGTACATGGATGGCGTCGTGATAATCCACCATAACCGGCTCTCCATCACGGTAAATTGCTTGTGCAGAATCCCGTATTCCGTTTCACTTCGTTGCCGGGCCTCCGCGTGGTAAATAAACAACCTTACCATATAGAACAGTCCGGCCATCCAGCAGATGACAAAAATGATATGGATCGCCTTGGCGTACAGGTAAAACATTGTTATTGCGTAGTGGGTCCCGCCTTGCGGGATTTCGTTGCACTCAATAGTGAGTCCCGCCTT
>CAYUIZ010000051.1:0-20675 GCA_964444885.1 uncultured Sphingobacteriaceae bacterium
TATCGAGCCATTTAGAAACCTGTTCAAGAAGAACTACCAGGCGCTGTTGCGCGATTTCAACTTCAACTTGATGCCTTCGTTGCTCAATTTCAGGATAGACGTGCATCGCATCTACAACGAAAACACGCTGCGCGAAAACTCGCCCGACAATTTCCTGCCGCAGATGGGTACGTTGTACAACAAGAATTTCATGATGAACCGTATATACGGCATCAGCTGGAACCTGACGAAGTCGCTCAAACTGGATTTCAACGCCACGAACTATGCGATCATCGACGAACCCCTCGGGCGTCTGGACGGATTGCAACGGGACACGCTCTGGGAGAACTTCTTTAGGCTGGGGCGCACCACGGACTACAACCACATGATGAACCTGACCTACGCCGTGCCCATCGACAAGATACCGGGGCTGGATTGGTTGCGGACGGATGCCCGCTACGGCACGCAGTTCAACTGGCAGACCGAGCCCATGCTGTCGATCATGAATCCGGATTTCTCCCTCGGCAATAACATCCAGAACTCGCGAACCATACAGCTCAATCCGCAGGCAAACCTGACGGGCCTGTACAACAAAATAGGCTTCTTCCGCAACTATACACGGCCCGATTCAGAGGGCGGACTAGCCTTCATTGCCCGCTTGTTGTCGAGTGTCAAAAACATCAACAGCAGTTATACGCGGGTGGACAACACGTTCCTGCCGGGCTACCTCCCGAAAACCAACGTGATGGGTTATGATTTTGACCACGACGCGCCGGGATGGGGCTTTATCTTTGGCAGCCAGCGCGACATCCGCCAGCGCGCCGCAGCCAATCACTGGATAACGACGGACACGCTGCAGACGCAGCTCTACATGACCTCGCAAACGGAAGACATCTCGATACAGGCCAACGTGGAGCCGATCCAAGGCTTGATGGTCCAACTGTCGGCAAACCGCATCGACAATAAGAATTACACCGCGAATTTCCACTATTCCGAGGCCGGCAACGGCTTTGAAAGCGCCACGCCGATGACGACGGGCAACTATAGCATCTCGTATTTCACGTTTGGCACGGCCTTCCGCGACCACGAAGCGCTGTTCCGCCAGTTTGAGGAAAACCGCCGGACGATATCCAGCCGCCTCGGCCAGCTAAACCCCAACTCCACCGGCCAAACGGACGGTTATTCGGACGGCTACGACCGCACGGCCCAGGATGTGGTGGTCAACGCGTTCCTCGCCTCCTACCGGGGCAAAGACGCCAGCACGTTCAGCATGGGCAGCTTCCCCCGTATCCCGATCCCCAACTGGCGGGTCTCCTACGCCGGGCTGGGCAACCTGCCAATATTCGAGGATTTCATTACCTCGCTGACGCTGATGCATGGCTACAACAACCGCTACACCATCAATAGCTACAACTCGCTGATCCGCTACCAAGAGGCCAACGGCGCCCCCGTCGAACGCGATGCCAACGACAACTTCCTGCCCGAATTCCAGTTCCAGCAAGTATCGATCTTCGAGCAGTTTGCCCCCTTGCTGGGGATCGATGCCCGGTTTAAAAACAGCCTGACGGCCAATGCCGAGTTCCGCCGTGCCCGCACGCTCAACCTCAGCTTGCAAAATAGCCAGCTCGCCATGATGAGCGACCAAGCGTTTGTGCTGGGGATGGGATACCGCGCCACCGGCTTCCGGATGCCGTTTGGCTGGTTTAGCCGCTTGCGGATGGACAACGACTTGAATTTCAGGCTTGACGTATCGTTCAACGATCTTAAAACGATGGTCTACCGCTCGGATATCAACGAATCTGAAGTGTCTGCCGGTAACCGAAGCATCTCGTACCGCCCGTCGGTAGACTACGTCATTAACCAACGCTTCAACATCCGGCTGTTCTTTGACAGCAACTCGGTGCGGCCCTACACCTCGCAGAACTTTGCTACCTCGTATATGAATTTCGGGTTTAACCTGCGGGTGATGTTGCAGTAGGGGATGGACTTTTTGGAAACTAGGCAAGCTAAGCGCTATATGGCATAGACAGGCCGAAAATAACGGTCGATGTTACGTAACATTGGCTTGCCAGTAAACACCAATACGCCGAACACATATACGTACACGTTATTAGGTGACGCATTGACGCCGTTGTGAAACGAGTACCGGCTGGCAAAGCCTGCAAACCGGGTTTTGGTGTCTGAAAGGGCGCTATCCCCATTTGCCGCATCGGCGCCAGCTATTGCTTTCGTGCCCGCATGGGATAGGATTGCAACCGAGACAAGTGTTTTTTACGCGCCATCATTATCATGCTAGTTAACAACGTCTGTAGATACACGGAAAGCAAACGCTTCTTGGCCGACAGCATACTCATCGCGCTGCATGGCGTCTGTTGTAGCGTTGTAACCTGTCCTATGCTTTCAAGCATGCTTTACATTTTGTCCGTTTCTAATTCCCATCCGCTGACGAACAAACCTCGATAGCGGAAACGCAGATGCGTTCGAAGTGGGGTATTCATGAGTTAAGCGTTCCGATCTTCTGTCCCCGCCTGACGCGTATGCGTTCCCGCCAGGTAAAGACACCGACTGGCTCTGATCATCCGGAGAGGCATGGAACGTATTTGCCCAAGCCGTATCGATATAAGCACTTAGCGTATAAGTACACGTAGTTGAGGGACCCCGGCACTTTACTAGTGGCTCGTAATTATCGTATAACGCATGTTACGTAACATTAACGCGGAAGCGTACGTGCTGATCGTGTCGCGGCAAGCCGGCGACAAGTTCACAGTTGCGTTCGCCGCATGTGCATACGCTCACGTCCAGCATGGGAACTTGCTGGCCCTAAACACGGATAAATGCATATCTTTGGGGGACGCCCTGGGTGCTTTTCCATATGCAAACGATGAAAACCATAACGCATGCCCAGCCGAATTGTCCTAAAGAACCATGAAGTACGAACGTGTCACCGCAAGCTTTTACCGTTACGCTGACAGCGAGTTGCTCGTTGCCGCGGGACGGATTGTAGCCGCGATGAAAACCTCTGCAGTTTACGCGGGGCTAAACCCATCGGTGGCGGAAGTAGAAACGGCCTACGCAGACTACCGCGAGAAACTGCTAGCGGCGGGCGGGGGCGGGCGGCTTTACCTTGCTCGCAAGCGGGAAAGCAAACGCCGGCTTTCGGATTTGTTACAAGCCTTGGCGTACCGGATCAATGTGGCACACAGCGGGGACTTGCCCAAGCTCTACCAAACCGGTTTCCCCGTATTAGCAAAAAGACGCAAAGGCCGTGCGCCTGACACGCCGGCACAACCCTTCCTAGCCGACGGGCGGGTGAGCGGGGAAGTTGCTTTTGGATTCAAGCCGGTGGGCAGGGACATGCTTTACGAGTACTGCTTTGCTTCGGAGACGGACCGCAATGGCGAACCCCATTGGATGGAGATTCGGACGACGACACGCTCGTTTAAGGATTACGCCGGCGGATTTACGCCAGGGCAACACGCCTATTTTCGCGTGCGTGCCCGCAACGGGCATGGGTGCAGCGATTGGACGCAACCGGTCAGGCTACTCGTGCGATGAATGGACGAGCGACGACAAAAAAAAATTGGATTCTAACGCCCTGAAGAAACCGGGGTAAGTTAAAAAGGTCTATGGACACCATCCCCAATAATATACGTATGCCAATACCGGTGGCATGGCGATGGCTATCGTTAAATTGGGTTTATTACATCCAATTTCTTCCCAACCGACTTTAAAGTACTTTCTGAGAACCGAGTGTTTCGTAGATTAAACACGACTTATCAGCAATCGGTATGGAGGCCATATTTTCACACTTTAGCCAATAATTGGAAACCATTTGAGGAAACAAGTATAACTTGGAATCCAGTGAGCAGTATCTGCCCGACCCTTCTGTAATTGCCGAATTTCGTTTATCGAGCATAATTGAAGTATTTTTGTAGATAGATGAAAAAAGCATTCGGATTTCTAGCATATCTCAATCCATACGAAGTCGATAGGCTTATTGTATCCGCATACCACTATGCGAATGAAACTCCATTTTTTTACAACCAGCTCTTACACGAGTACTTAATAACCGAGGAAGATGGCGAAGCGTATCGAAAACTAAGTGAATTTCAAAAATTACTCGGCGAAGAGTATACCACGATCACACTTGAGACCGTTATCAAGCTTTTCGAGTTCGTTATCTCCCCTGCCGATCGGATTATCAATGGTGCCATCTATACCCCTGTCCATATCCGGGAATACATCGTGAATAGCTCATTGGACGCTCAAGAAGATTTAGAGCGTATTTCCATCGGAGATATTGCATGTGGGTGTGGTGGCTTTTTGTTTACAGCTGCACAGGCATTACATAACCGTACTAGGAGAACATACGCACAGATATTCCGGGAAAACATATATGGATTAGATATCCAGGATTATTCGACGACAAGAGCCAAACTGTTGCTGTCTTTGCTCGCGGTCACTTCAGGAGAGGACGTAAAAGAGTTTGATGTCAATTTCTATACGGACGATGCACTTACCTTTGACTGGAAGATTATCCCAGGGTTTGATGGTTTTTCGGTGTTGCTGGGGAATCCGCCTTACGTTCGTTACCGCAACTTAGACGAACACACGAAGAGTAATTTGACCCATTGGAGCGTAGCGAAAACTGGCCTTACCGATCTATATATTCCGTTCTTCCAAATCGGTATCGAGAACCTACGGCCCAACGGCGTGCTAGGGTTCATCACCATGAATAGCTTTTTCAAGAGTTTGAATGGCCGTGCGCTACGAGAATATTTTCAAGAGCGCCAGCTTGATTTTATCATTGAGGATTTTGGCGCAGAGCAAATATTCAAATCCAAAAACACTTATGTGTGCATTTGTTTTATCTACAATCGCAAAGCAGCGCACATACGATACGCGAGTGTGACGGAAGAGACTTTTAGTGTACCAAAAGCGTATCAATTCCTCCCCTATATTGCCCTGAATAGTAAGACCGGGTGGAACCTGAAAAACAATAATATTATTTCGGCGATTGAGAACGTAGGCGTACCATTTGGTGAGCGTTTCAAAACCCGTCACGGCATCGCAACGCTGAAGAATGACATATATATCTTTTCTCCCATTGATGAAGATGCAGCGTTTTTTACGCTACAAAATGGACAACAATTTGCGATCGAAAAAGACATCTGCAAAGAAATAGTCAACTCCAACAAACTGAGCCGCAGTAAGGAGCTATCGACGCTAAAAGAGCGAATTATCTTTCCCTATCTGCGCGAAGGAAACAAAGTGGAAGTTATGCCCGAGGAGATGATCCAAGACCTGTATCCGAAAGCATACGAATACCTAAAATACAAACGCGAGATACTGGCCAAGCGAGATAAAGGAAAGGCTAAGGACTACGTAAAATGGTACGCTTACGGGCGCACGCAATCTTTGGAAAAGATGGTACACAAGCTGTTTTTCCCGAAATACTCTGACATTACCCCTTCCTTTCTTATCAACCATGACGAGGACCTGCTCTTCTACAATGGGCTGGCCCTCATCGGCGAGGATGGACAGGAATTGGCCATTGCGCAAAAATTCATGGAGTCTAAAATTTTTTGGTACTACATCGAATCCACTAGCAAACCATATTCTAACAAATACTACTCTCTTAATAGCACCTACATTAATAATTTCGGTGTCTGTGACCTGAGTGATGATGACAAGACTTTTTTAATCGGAGAAACTAATCAAGAATTATTGGATGAGTTTTTTGAGGATAAGTATGGGGTTTTAATATAAACCCGAGGCACTATTCATACGCGATAGCTTTTCATGGCATGAGTTGCCATACGCATAGCGATAGGGTTTTGGAACCGTATCGCACAGGAAAACGAACCAGACTTTCCTTCTACTCGCCCTTTAATTGCCGCAGGTATCCTTGTAAATTATCATGAAGGCTTTGCCCTGAGGATGTACCGTTCGCTTGCTTATTAAGCATCTCCAATTCTTCATTTAACCGCGCTAAGTCTTGTTTATAAAAGGCAAACAAGTCATTTGACAGGCCAATATCATCACCTGATCGCTCGGTCACAACCAGTGCGTTGCCTTCCACCGCCACGTTGCTATAGAATCGATGCAAAGATGCCTTCAGCTTAATTAGCACCGCGCTATCAGCGGGTTGTTCGTTTTGTATAGCAGCCTGCAGGGCCATTACATCAGCAACACTCAAATCAATAGCCTGATCCGATTCAATTATTTCCCTTACTGCCAATGTGCCATCGGCTGATAAAGCGGCCTCTTGCAATATCATCATCGACAGCGAATCTTCCTCGGTCTTGGCACAGGAGAAAGCCAATAACGTAACGAGAACACAAAAAATGACTTTTGAACTTTTCATAGCTTGATTCTTTATAGGTTTACAACTTGATTTCCTTGGTTAATTGAGGCCCTCGGCTTCACGTCCCGGTCCTGTAAACTCAAAGATACGAATTTCACGTAAACCACAAAACCTGAACCAATTACCATTGGCAGACTATCGGGTTTAGTTTGTATTTCGGGGAAGTTGTTTTGTGTGTGACGTGTTTCAGTGGATAGGCTATATGCGTATCATGTTCTTTCTATGCTAAGAACATCTGTATCGCGCATAGTGGCAAAATACAGCGTCCCTTGATTGCCTGTGTCGCCGTTATTATTCTACGTTGTCCCCCAGATACATTACTCTTGCAACAAATACGGGGAAAGATCGCCAAGTTCGCCGGCGTTAAGTACGTTTCCATTACTTACTGCTGTTATCGGCGGGTGTTAGCAGGAGTCCCATGCTCGCGCGATTAGATTGCACGAGTTACAAACTCGCGCGATTAGGGAAGGAATAAAAAAGATCCCTTCGATAGCCAATCGCATCGGGATGGCAAAACATGGCTTACTGGGCGAGGGCATCAACAGGCCATCCGCTACTCCAATCGCCTTATCCGGATATTCCGAAAATACGCTTCGTCGTTATGGTCTTGCAGCAGGATATGCCCGTATGGGCTTTCGCCATACGGCGTGCGGTATTCCTTGAATTTCGTTGTCGCGACACGGGCTTTGAAATCAGCGGAGCCGCGTTGGTATTCCAACACCTTTTTGCCATTTAGCCAGTGTTCCACATGGCCGCCTTTGGCGACGATTCTGGCCTCATTCCACGTACCCGCTCCATACAGTTCCTTCCCTTCGGGGGCATACAGGAGATAAACGGATGCCGTGCTGGTTTCGGGGCTTATCCCGCCTTTGACGGATTCGTGCTTGAAGTCATCGATTAGCTGGTACTCCGGGCCGTTAAGCACGGCATCCCCTTTTGCGTTTTCCAAGGGCGACACAAAATACTTGATTCCGGTATTGGCCGAGTCGGCCAGCATGAACTCCAAGACGAGTTCAAAATCCGAGAATTGTTCCCGGGTAATGATATCCCCGCCTTGGCGGCCGGGCTGCAACACCAGCACGCCGTCTTCCACCGTCCAACCGGCCTCCGGAAACGACTCGCCGCGGATGCTTTTCCACTGGGCACCGGGGGCTTGTGCGTCAAAAAGTGATTCCCAGCCGGCTTCCTGTTCACTGGGCCCCTGCGTGCACGCCCCCACGACGAGCAACAACACCCACGCCATTTTGGCCACAACCCGAGCGGCAACGGGCAAACGGGATCGCTTTACCCGATCGCGTTGCCCGCCTGGCGCTGTCATACTTTTGGCTCCCATCCCCGTTCGTAATCACGCCCCCAGTACCGCATGGCCTGCTTATTTTTCAATATCCGGCCATTGGCAGGGTCTATTTGGAGCGTTTCGCCGGTGCGTTGCGCGATATTGCCCAGCTGCACCAACAAGGTGCTGATCTGTCCGTCGCTGATGGCCGAGTGAAGCGCCGTGCCGTCTTTTATGCCGCTAAAGAAATTTTGGATATGGATCGCGTCCAGTTCCTGGGAGGAACTTGTTTGGGCTGCCGCATTGGCACCCACCTCGTTTTTGACATCCTGCAGCAATTCATTTTTGAGGCTGTAAACTTGGTAGGTGTTGCCACCGCCGATCTGCAGGGAGCCGTTCTCGCCATAGAAAATCACGCCTACGGCCGCGCCGTCAATCGTACGCCCGTTGCAACTTCTTCCTTCCCAGGTGATCATGCCTTTGTCCGCGAAATCCAGGTTAATGATTTGGGTGTCGGGGGTCTCCCAGTCGTCTTGGTAGCGGTAGCGGCCGCCCGTAGACGACACCTGCACCGGGTAGTCGACCTGCATGCCCCAGCGGGCGATATCGACCATGTGCGTGCCATTGTTCAGCGCCTCGCCCGTACCCCAATTCCAGAACCAATGCCAATTGTAATGGATGAGGTTGTCTTGGAACGCCTTGCGAGGCGCCGGGCCTTGCCACAAGTCGAAGTCGAGCCAGTCCGGCACGGCAACCTGCTGGCCTGTTCCGATAGAGGCGCGGTTGTTCGCGTACCAGGTTTTCGCGAAATGCACGTTTCCAATCACGCCTTCATGGATTTGGCGGATGGCCTGGGCAACGGCAGGCCACGACCGCCGCTGGTTTCCCATCTGGATGACGTTGCCGTATTTTTTCTGGGCCGCCACGAGCAATTCCCCTTCGCGCGGGTTATGGCTCCCCGGTTTCTCCAGATAGACGTGCTTGCCGGCTTGCGAGGCCATGATGGCCGCTGGCGCGTGCCAATGGTCCGGCGTAGCCACCACCAACGCATCCACGTTCTTGTCTTCCAGCGCATTCCGGAAATCCGGGACGGATTTCGGCGTAGCTTGTTGGATTTCCGCCACACGCGCTACGCATTTTGCCATGGCGCGCGCGTCAACATCACAGACGGCTGTGACCACACAGTTTTTTTGCACCGAAAAATTGGATGCCAAAGCAAGCCCGCGCGCATTGACGCCCATCATCGCGACTTGGATCCGTTCATTGGCCCCTAGGATGTTGGCGTAGCTCTTGGCACTGAATCCGGGCAACATCCCGCCGAATGACAGCGCGGCTGTTCCAATGGATACTTTTTTGATAAAATCCCGTCTCGTGTTGTTCGATGTTTTTCCCATAATAGATTAAATTGATCAGCAACGTAATAAACCCGAAAAAGCATTGCCCTTACCGGATATCACACAATTGTTATCTTAAAAAAGCGAAAGCCTTGCAAAAGTATGCTACCTTTATTCGCATAACCGCTTTTTATTATCCAATAACACGCAGAATACCCGTATATTTGGCAATTGCCGTATATCCAATAAAAATATCTAAAAAAATTGATTTACCCATACAATACGCACGATATTTCCCGTACTCCCCGCCCACCCGTTGCGATTAACCATGACAAATAGCCCTATGTTTAAGAAAAGCATCTTAAGCCTTGGCCTGATACTGGCCACCGTTTTTTTTGCAACCTGCGTTTTCGAGCGGCCAGCGCCTATCGACCGCCAAACGGTGATCGACGACGCTCCCCTGCTGACGCCGGAACAATTCATCGCGCACACGCACCTCGAAGACGGCTTCGAATTGCAACTGGTGGCCGCCGAGCCCCAAGTTATTGCGCCCATCGCCATGGTATTTGACGAGCGGCACCGCATTTGGGCGCTGGAAATGACCGGCTACATGACCGATATCGATGGTACGGAAGAGGAAAGCCCGATGGGCAAAATCGTCATCTTGGAAGACAAAAACAACGACGGGCGCTACGAGAACCGAACCGTATTCCTGGACTCCCTGACGTTGCCCCGCGCATTGGCCCTGGTTGAGGGAGGGATATTGGTGGTGGAGCCGCCCAAACTCTGGTACTATAAAATCAAGGACGACCGGCCATCCAACAAGACACTGGTTGACAGCGCGTACACCACGGGCGGCAATCTCGAATACATGGCCAACGGCTTGTTTCGGGGTATTGACAATTGGCTCTACAACGCGGCGTCCAACAAAAGGTACCGAAAAAAAGGCAACGAATGGCTCGTGGAGCCTACTCACCTGCGGGGCCAGTGGGGCTTGGCGCAGGATGACCTGGGACGCCTATTCTACAATAATAACTCGCAGAATATCCTGGGCGACTACTACCTGCCGGGCTTAGGTGGCGGCAACCCCAACATTGCCCGGATGCCGGGCTTCAACGAACGCATCATTGCCGATAACCGCACGTTCCCTAGCAGGCCTACCTCGGGCGTCAACCGGGGCTATATGGGCAATGTGCTAGACGACAGCCTGCGGCTCACCAGCTTTACCGCAGCCTGCGGGCCGCTCATTTACCGCGATACGCTTTTCGGTGATGCTTACTACCAAAACGCGTTCGTAGCGGAGCCGGCGGCCAACTTGATTAAGCGCAACATCCTTCATTTTGACAACGAAACCGTCACCGGAGAGCTGGCATACGAAGGAAAGGAATTTTTAGCTAGCGATGACGAACGGTTTCGCCCCGTCAGCCTCTACAACGGGCCGGACGGCGCGCTATACGTGGTGGACATGTACCGGGGCATCATTCAGCACAAGCTGTTTTTGACCCAATACCTCAAGGACGAAATCCATGAACGCGAGCTGGAAAACTACGTGAACTGCGGCCGCATCTACAAAATCGTGCCCAGCGGCCACCGCAGGAACAAAAAAGCAGGACCGTTGCCCACGGATGCCTCCGAGCTGGTCGAGTTGCTGGCCAGCCCGATCAGTTGGGAGCGGGAAAAAGCACAGCAATTGCTAGTCGAAGGAAACCGAAACGAAGCGATCCCCCTGTTGCAAAACCGGCTAAGGCAAAGCGCGTCGCTGGTTGAACGCATCCATTGCCTATGGACGCTGGAAGGGCTCGACGCCTTGGAAATAAACACGTTGCTTCCACTGCTGGACGCTAGCAACGAACCCTTTTTAGTTGCCCATGCCTTGGCGGCCATGGGCGATGTGGTGAGCACGGACAATGCGCAGTTATTCTACGACGCCGTGGCACCCCTCGCCGGCGATTCATTTTTTGCGCCGTACGTCGCTTTCCAGCTCCATGTTTTCGACCGCGCCCACCCCGCGCTTTCCCATGCCCTGATGCAAACGCTGGTGGCCACCCACCCCGATTCAGACGGTATCGCCTTGGCCATTCTGTCGAACAAACACGGCCAAGAAAAAGATTTCATGTCCGTAGTTGCCACGATGGACGGCATGCACCCCCCCCGCTTGGTGGAGCAAACGTCCAACTTGGTGCGCCATATCCACAACACCAGGGAGAATGCCCAAGACATCGAATTCCGTAAAAAGTACGCCCGGGGCATCGGCGTATTTAGGTCTACCTGCCAATCTTGCCATGGCGAGGACGGCAAGGGGCTGGAGTTTTTGGCACCGCCATTAAGCAATTCGGAATGGGTGACCGGCGACAAAGAGGTGTTGATCGCGATCGTGCTGTATGGCATGGCCGGCCCTGTCACGGTCAACGGAAAAGTATATACCGTGCCCGAGGTAGCCAGCGAAATGCCGGGGATAATCCACAACAAAGACTTGGTCGAATCAGACGTGGCGCTTATGCTGAGCTATATTCGCAACTCATGGGGCAACGAAGCTTCGGACATCACGCTGGACGACATCAAGCGCGTGAAGGAAAAATACGAAGGGCGCGAGCAACCCTTTACCGAGTCCGAATTTAACGCGCTGGACACAACAGGGGATTAGTTACTACCATCAGTCAGATGCGACTGTCGCCTATCGCAACTACGGTTTACACCTAAGTTATATATACTTGAATTTCAAGCATGTGCGATGCAATCGCACTGCTCGCTACATCCTCGATGCAATCGAGGACGAGGCTACTTTTATATTTTTAATCGTCCCGATGTGCCCGCCTCCCCGAGGGCAGGCAATCGGGAGGGATACGCGTGCGTGCTACCTGACTGCCGTCAGGCAGGTCTGCCTGCGAAATATTTGTGTGTACAGGGTAGCGGTAGGCAGGCGGGCAATCGAGGACGAGACTACTTTTTCACGTTAACCGATAACCTGGACAATGGCGTTTGCCTGCCCAACACGGGACAGCCGCTAGAACTTCAGCCTATGGCGCGTTTGCGCTGGCTACTCCGTGGGGAAAACCGTTCTTATCGTCGAGGCGAAGATCGATGCCATCCGTTGCTGGATATATTGGTCGCGGCCCCGGGCTGGGTGCCAGCCGTAGGTGATGCCGTCGATTTGCTGGGTGTCTACGCTGTATAGCAAACTATACTGCCCGCCGGTGACTGGGTGGAGCGTATTTTTGGAGAATCCGATATAGCGGTCAAACTCGACAACCGGGAAGCCCCATTTTGCAGCCAGTTTTCGGACACTGCCGTTGTACGCTTCGCGCGCATCATGCCAGTGGGTCGTTAAAATGATGACCGCCGGCTTGCCGCCGGGCACATTGTAATACTTGGATTCGGGGTTATCCTTCAGGTGGTAACAATCGGAAATGTACCGCCTGATGACATAATCAAAGGCCCCCGTGTAGTCGTCGCGAGCGAAAGGCGTCTCGTACGCGTCCAGTTCCGGACGCAGCCCAAAGCCGTCAAAAACGTTCCGGTCGTGGACTTGCATAATAACGAACGTTTCGATATCATCCAATTCTTCAAGGGTGTACAGGGTGCCTTCCACCATGCGGTTAGCGGCGTCCGCGATCGACTCGCCTCCCTTGGCGCGGTTGATCGGTACAAAACCTGTCATCTCGCAGCCCATTTCGAACCAACTATTCGCTGCTGTCGCAAACGACGCGCCAGTCAGCAATACCGACCTGCCGGAGTTGCTTTGCCCATAACCTGACAGGCTAAAACCAACGAACACAACGAAAACTAACCACCTCATTCCGAATAATCTGTTTAACATGTTAAAAAAATAGGCCCTGCTAGTGCTAGCTAGTTCCTCCTGATGACAGGAAGGGTCTGAACACTAGGCAGGCCCTCAACGTTTTGAATACCTGAGCGCCGCCAAGCAAGCTTCGGCGAGCCTCAGTGATGAGAAGAAATCCTTCCTAAATCGCCTGCAACAAAAAACACCCGATGCTACCGCAAAAGATCATGCTCCTTATTTCGGTTGCTGGTTGAACCAACGTATAATTTCCTTTGCAATATTGTCCGCGATCAGCTTATGGCCTTCGTCGTTCGGGTGTACCCCATCCGGCATCAGGTTGGCATAGCCGCCGTTCCGTTTCCCATAATCCTGAAACAACCGGTAATTGTCTGACAGGCCCACTCGGAGCTCCTTTGCCAAGTGCCTCACCATATTCACGTACGTTTGCAAGCGCCGGTCTTGGTACATCCGCTCTTCGGGAAATGCGAAAGGCGACGGGGCAACCAAGATCACAAAGGCGCCGCGCTCCTTCAATTCCCTGACCATGTCGCATAAATTCTCCCGGTATCTTGCTAGGGATATACGCGATGGACCATCGGGATCATCGCCGTCTATATAAGCGTCGTTTGTTCCAAATCCGATAATGACCACGTCGGGCCGATGGGCCAGCACATCCGTATCAAAGCGGTCCATGCCATGCCTTACCTTGGCGAAGTCATTGTCTTCCAGCCGGCCCGAGTGGCTGCTGCCAACCCCACTGTTAATCACTTCGCTCGAAATCCCATGGGCATCCAGGATCCCGGGCAACCGGTCGGCAAATACGCTGTCGATGGACGCCCTGCGCGAGGTGATGGAATTGCCGAACGCCACAATCTTAAGGGGTTTCCCTACCGCTTCCGGCCGGTCATCCGCATGCGAAGCTGTTGCCTGCGCCCCGTTGCCTGCCAGCATGGCAATGCAAAAGCATGCCAACAAGACCGCGTGCATCCAGCTAGGTTGGCGGGTGTAATTACGTGTACCCACCATGCATCAAGACAGGCGGGGCGCCCAGTAGGTACAGGTGCCTTTCGGTTCGATCGGGCCGGTGAAAAGCGTGCAGCCGCCACAGCTTTCGTTGGGCCGCGGGGGCAACCACAAGTTGCAAGTGTGGCACTCCGTTTCGGCAGTGGGCGACACTTTCTCATACCCGAGCCGTTCCCTGACTTCCCAGTCGGCATCGGTTAATTTCGAGAAATCATCGCAGTTTCCGCCAAAGCGGCTTGTCGCCTCGCCGTCCGCAGCGCCGCCTGCATCGGCGGATGCGGCCGCATCCCCGCCGGACTGCCCTTTTTCACTGCTGCCACAGCCGATCAGCGCCAGGCCACTTCCCCCCAACAACACGCATGCAGACATCATCCGTTTTAAAAAAACTCTTCTGTCATTTTCCATGGTCTTCTTATTTGTCTGTTGTTATCAATACCGCTATATAGTTTATTCCGTAGCCAGCAAATTATCGCGCAAAGCATCCACGGCGCCTTGGTTGCTGTCCGCTACGCGCAACCGGCCCGCATCAGCGGCCACTGCCCGCTTTTGGGCATCGCTGAGCGTCGATTTTTGGACACCATTGGCAAAGCCCTGGACGATAGCGGCTTCATACCCGGCATCGCTGACGGGAAACGCGCCAAATAAGCGCCCGTATTCGGACACGTCGCTGCGCGCCGCAATGACATAGGCCAGCTCTTCGGCAAACTTCTTATTGCCGTCATTGCCGGCGGCAAAGAATCCCGCGCCGTCCAATTGGTTATAAAGCGCTGCCGACGAGCCGATCTGCGAGCTCAGGATGGCTTTGCGGAACCACGCGTTATGGCCATGTTTTGTAGCCAATTTAGCCAGTGCGCTCGTGACGCCGGACGCATTCCCGAATTCTCCCAAACTCAGTGCGACCTGGAATGCCACGACGGCATCGCTGTCGTCCGCAAGCGCAATCACGTCGGGCAATAACGAGGAGTAGCGCTCCGCCAAAATAACGGCGTGCTTTCTGACTTGTCCGTGGTCGTCAGACAAGGCTTCGCTGACGTGCTCGGCAGACAGGGCGTCCAACCCTTCCAGCGTGTAGAGGGCGTGCAACCGAGTACGCGGGTCGGCATGCGTGTTAAAGAGGTTCGCCACCTGGTCGACAACGGATTTATCCTGCCTCTCCACGATTAGCTTTTGTGCATTCGTCCGCCACCATTGGTCATGGTGGGCCAGCAGGTCCACGAGTTCGGCCGTCGATTTACTGGTTAACCCAGGGCTGGCCAAGTCAGGACGGTTGCCTGTCGGGAATATGCGATAAATGCGGCCCAGCTCGGCGCCGTACAGAAAATCCATGTCCTCCTTCAACGTGTCGGGAATAGACACAGGCGTTTCAATATGTTGCCTGTACATGTCTACGACATACAGTGCGCCATCGGGCCCGATGGTGTTGTTGGTCGGCCTAAACCACGGGTCGGTCGAAGCCAAAAACTCTTTCTCGACGCCTTCGGGGGCACGCTTGGCTACCAGAAACGGGCCTTCTTGCGTGTATTCGATCACATCGCGGTGCACCAAGTTCAACGCTACTTCTGCCGTAAACACGCTGCCATAGTATTCCTCAGGGAACAGGCCGGCGTTGTACATCATGCCGCCCGACGCACCGGTAAAGTGCCCAAAGATGTGCTCGGTCCGATCCAGGCCGGCTTCATCATACTGGCGTTGCCGTCCGGTGCTGCGTTCCACGCGCCAGTACGGCGCCTCGCTGATGTTATAGGCACGCAAGTCGTTGCCATATATATTGGCCACGGCACCGTAGTTAGGCATGAAATTGTGCCGATAGAGGTAGCGCCCTGGAATCGGGGCCGTTTGCATGTGCAAGGTATTCTGGGTAAAAAAACGATGCCCCCAGTCGTCGAGCGTGAGTCCGTATTGGCCCAGGCCCGACTCGGCTTCAAACAAGTTCTTGTCTAGCCGAAACCGGAAATCGCGCCCGCCCAGGGGAATCGCCCCGAGGTCGGGACGCCGCGTGAAGGTCACCTCCCCGCGCTGGCCATTGTTATTCATATAGATCCAATTATCCACGCCATAGCGGAAGTTGGTAATCTGGGCCTCGGAGTTGTTTTCAAAAAAGCCGGTAAACAGGATTTCCTCCGAGTCTGCTTTCCCGTCGCCGTCCGTATCTTTCAGGTAGAGGATATGAGGCGCCGCCGCTACGAGCAGGCCGCCGTCATAGGGCAATATGCTCGTGGCGTCGCCGATGCCGTCGGCAAAAACAAAGGCACTGTCGATCACCCCGTCGCCATCGGTATCTTTAAGCAACTTGATGACGCCCTGCCCTCCCTCAGCCTCCGGCTTATAGGGATAGTCGAACATTTCGACCACATAGGCATTCCCGTCTTCGTCAAACAGCAATTTGATCGGGTCCGACACAAACGGCTCCGAGGCAAACAATTCGATCTCAAATCCTTCTTCAATCTCAAACGCTTTCAGCGCTTGCTGGGGAGACAGCGACTCCGGATAGCGGGGTTTCTCGCCACAAGAGCTGATAAGCAGTGAAAGCGCGCCAAAACACACAAGGTAAAAAAAACTGGTTTTCATACTTAAATAGTTAACAATATATCGGTTGGTCATTAATGTTGTCTTTAGGCCCATTATCAGGCTCCTTTTACTGCAGGTCCGCTACAACGCGGTCGCATGTAGAATAAATCAAGGATTCGATGCTCGGATCCCACAAAGCGGGCAAGCCATACACTTTCTGCGACGAATCCCCCTCATAGCCTCCTTCATTAAGAATGGTTACGGACGGGATATACCCAAGCACGTCGTTGCTGTAGGCAAACACAAAGGAGTCCCACCCGTACTTATTCTTCAGGGTAATGCCGTATTCGACTACCACTTCGCCGGCCAAGCTGAACAGCAGTTGGTCGCCCAGTTTCCAGGCTTGCACGGGGTACGGGTAGGAAGTTTCCAGTTGCTCGCCGCGATCGAGCCGGCCAATCAGCCGGTGGGCCCATTGCGAAAAATACGTCCTATCGCCATCTTTCTCAATAACGGCTTCTAACTCAGCTTTCGACGGGGTGGCGGCAAACGGCAAATCCACTTCGCGGTAGGCAGTCTTCAGCACGGGCTGGATTTCTTCCATGCTATCCTCTTCCAACACGCGTGTGACCGCGGCGGCCAGCTCCTTGCCATACTGCTTGGCCAATGCCACCGTTCGGCGTGGCAAGGGGTTTTGGTCGGCAGAAGCGCCCTGGAAAAACATCGCCACTGCGCCTTTGAACGTTTTCTCCAGTTCGATTTGGGCATACCCCGGATAATCGCCGGACCACTCGTAACCATCGAGCGTAGTGGGATGGCAGGCGTAGCTAAACAGCAGCGCTTTTACCTTGCCCTTGGCATCCACTACCTTAATAACTGGCACGGCATGGTCGCTGGGCCCTTTGTATTCGGTTAGCCGGTGCAGCTCCGCGGCTTTGTTGTTTCGGCGGTTGACTTGGAAACGGGAGATCCCGATGCCGGAATACAGGCTAACCGGCTTCAAGTCCTTGAACGCCCGGGCTACCACGTCCACGATGCGGCCTTCCAGCCATTGCGTGTACTGGTCTATCTTGGCTTGCTCCTCCGGGCCGTATGGGTATATGTCAACCAGCCCCCCCGTGAGCACGGGCCCCGAGTGGTTATGCGTTCCGTTTAACAGGACATCGGCGTCGGTGAGCCCGAAGCGGTCTGACAACTGCTGCTTGACCGAGAGCGACAGCTCGCGGGTGAAACCCAGCAAATCCGTCGCGACCATCACCGAGCGCTTGCCGTCTTGGTCTTCCAATACGATAGCTTTGGCCCATAGGTCATGCTGTTTGCCCTCGGCGGGTTTCGTGCGCGCGGCATAGCCCGCCATCCAGATGGGCTCTTTGGGCGTAATAACCAGTTTCGCCACGCCAGCCTTCCAGCTGCCTCCCTGCGCGGGCATGGCTGCCACACCAAAGGGCAACATGATGCCGATGACAAAAAAGAAAAATAGTCTTTTCATTATTCAAGCTCGTTTTAGTTTATTTAACCGTATTACTCGTTAGCCGGATTGGTGCCGTTTCGCGTCGGCCCGCTCGGGTTCAATGCCCCGTGGCCGCGCGCTCGTATGCCCGGGCCGTGCGGCCAACGCACCCCTAGCACCTCACGGTGTCTAGGTCCACGAATTGCCCACCGCGTTCCTTGCTGCGTTGCGCAGCTTCCATAAACGCAGCGAGCTCCAGCGTCTCCGCGGCCTCCACGGGCGAGGTGCCGCTTTCAAAGAAAGCGGCGATTTCTTTTAAGAGAGGCATATACCCGTCGTAGGGCCCGAGTTCGGCAATGCCTTTGGTGCCGAAAGCCGTGCCGCCATAGCCCCGTTGCCCTTCCCGTATGCCACGAAACGTGCCTATCCGGCCCCCTTCCCAGTGTCCGACTACTTTATCGCCTCCCTCGGTATAAAGCCGCGATACCCGCTCGCATCCTGTGCCCATGGTGGCGTAAAGCATTTCAACACCATGTATCCCATACCAAAACAAGTCGGAATGGGATGGCTCGATCACCGCTGGGCTGTAGGTGTCTGCACCCACCACGTCCCCTACTGAACCTTCCCGGACGCGCGCGATATTCTTGGTATAGCGCAGCGACGACGAGGAGAAGACCGGTACGCCGCTGCGTTCCGCCTCGTCAAAAATAGCTTTAGCATCCGCATAGGATGCCGCAATGGGCTTATCGATAAACAGCGGCTTGCGCTGTGCGATGACCTCCAAGGCCTGCGTCAAATGAAGCCTGCCGTCGTTGGTCTCTAGCAACACGACATCCACCTTTTTCAGGAGTTCCGCAATCGATCCTACTATCTCAACGCCTTTCTTCTTCACGTGTTCGGTGTACCCAGCGATCCGCTCGAAACTGCTTTTTATCGTCTTGCTTCCATACGGGTACGCCGCCACGACGCGGTAGCCCCGCAATGCGGGATCAGCGGAATCGCCGTTGAACATATCGGTAAATGCCGTGCTATGCGACGTGTCCAAGCCAATCATGCCGATGCGCTTCCCGTGGGGGGCCTGGTTTTGCCTCCCTAGGGCCATGCCTGGCAGCAGTCCGGATCCCATAGCCAGGGAGCCTATGGCTACTTGTTTGATAAATTTTCTTCTCTTCTGCATGCGTAGTACTAGCTTCGAATAGCTTTCTCAATTGGTTAATGCCATGCGGCTCGTCAAAACCTGCATGATTCACAGACTGTTTTCCCAAACCAATCAACAAACCCGACAAAAACAGGCAATAATACCGCTAATCTACCAATATTAATCCCAACCCGAAACTTTTTTTCACAAAAGAACGTAAATTGAAAGTTACGAACGGCGTGTCGGTATCCAGTGTTTATTTACTGCTTAAACATGTGTTCATAATGGGAGGAGGGCATGAATATCCCGGCGCTTTTCGCATAAAAATCGTCGTCAAGCTGGAATTTGCCTGCCTTTTGTTCCATCCACGGCGCTCCAAAGAGCGGGTGGAAGCGTTGCATCGCTTGCCAATTCACGTAATTGCTCGCGCCATTTGTTTCCATCAGCGTTACTCCCGTCTCCGGGAAGGGTTGCAGCCTGGCCGCGAAGTTTTTATGCCATTCGAGCAGGATTGGGTTGATCGTCAGGTCCGAACAGGAACAAGGCACGTTATGCTGGTGTGCGTATTCCAGTATTTTGAGGGTTTGGCTGAGCGTTTTAGCGACGCTCTTGAGCACAATCGCCTGGTAGCCTTGCCCGATGCGGCGTTTGGCGCTTTCTACGTCATACACGCTTTCATCGGCTGCTATCCGTACGCCCAGGTCGCCCATGTAGTCGTCATTATCCTCTGCCATGGGTTCCTCGTAGAACAGGATATGGCTGAGCGCGCCAATTTTCTCCGCATAATCGAGGTACTGCACAAACGTTTCTTTCTTTTCGTAGCGCCCGTTGGCGTCCATGGTGTAAATCAGCTTGCCGTTTTGGGTTTCTTCGGTGCGAACGTCCTTGAGCAAGTCGTGAAGGTCTTTCAAGCGCTTTTTGTCGCCCTCCAGCATAGTTTTTTGGTCGCCGGGATACCCGGTTTTGATTTTAAAAATAAAATAACCGTCGCGGGCGGCTTGCATGATCTGCTCGGCGGGCATGTCATACGACACCTGGAACATGATGCCGATCTTGTCATTGCGATGCGCAAGCGCTGGCCGGTATTGTTGGGGGATCATCTGATCGTAGCTTTTGTAGCCATTTTCGGCCGCATACACCAACCAGGCGGCATTGTCTGTGCTCACCAGCGCGTTATACACGAAGTTCGGGTTGAGGTCGGCTTTTCCAGTCAGTACTTTTGCTTCTTCAAACAACACGGGGAAAATCCGGTCCAGCAAGCCGATCGGCGTCTGAAAAGTGGTCTGCCGCATGAGGTCCAGCGCTTTATTCGCCACGAGGTACATCAGCGCGTTTCCGGCCGCTTCGCTGTTCATCAAGAACAGGTCCGCATCGCCATACAGGACACTTTGGGTTGCCAGCCCGACCCCACTATGCCCCCCTGTGGATTCCAGGCGGGATGCGGCCTGCCAGAGCTCCGTCAGGTACCCGCCCTTGAACCCAAACGGGAACCGAAGCGGCTCGCGTTCAAAGTTGCTGGCCGTATTCGCTATTTGGATGTTCTTCATTGCTTGTTCTGGTTTTCCTGCCCCCCAGCCCTGCATGAGCGGGGCAGTAGCAAATGCTGCGGTTAATAGTCCGGTGTTTTTCAAAAATGTCCTTCTGTCGACCATCGCTTGCATGTTTTAGACGGCTTGGTCCTTTGCTATAAACTCGCGGACAAAGTCGTCATCGATTAAATCAGGATAAGCCTGCGTTACCCGGGTGATCTCTTCGGCCTGGCCCGGCGAGAGCACTTCCGCCTCGTCTAGGCACCAAATCCCTTCCAAAAGCCCTTGCC
>CAYUIZ010000052.1:0-20524 GCA_964444885.1 uncultured Sphingobacteriaceae bacterium
GATCCGCGCGGCGGAGTGCGGCATTGCGTGGCGGGGAAAGGAAACTACGGGTAGCGACGGCGCTCCTACCCTCCCCTCGCAATCAACCGGACCTAAAAAATAATCCTATCTTTAACCTATGCTCCACGTAACCTGCGCCATTATAAAACACCAAGAGAAGTACTAAAGCAATCGCCGCTATCGCTTACTCAGACCAACTTCCCCGGTTAATGGCGATATCAAATTTCCCATTGGTTATGGTGACGATATCTGATCCCGCGTAAACTGCTATCCCTGCGAAAGTCCCTTTAACATGATTCTCGGTAAGCGAGCTAATCGTGAGGCCTTTGCTCGTTGCATTATCGGCATCGAAAGAAGAGTATTGTTTCAAATTAAGGGGATTAGCCTTTTCCGTTACACCGACATGGATTTCTGTTACAAAGCCTTCATCCTGCCATTGCCAGGCCCACCCAAACGGATAATCACCGACCCCTGCTTCCGGCATGGTTACATAAAGATTGATCGTATATATGTTATCGCCTATTTCCTTTTCTCCTCGCAACCATAATTTATAGTGTCCGTTTTCATTGGGGCCATATACGTAAGGCTTAATCAGGTCATCTTTCTGATGGGTGAAGGCAAAATCGACTGTCTTCCCCTCGCTGAACTGCAATGTTGCGGTTATTTCGGCTTCCGAATCGTCGTCCCGGTCGGGGTTGTTATCTTTTTTGCCACAAGAAATAAGCAAAAATACACTGAGCAGGCCGATGGTCAGTAAATTAAAAATTCGATTATTCATCATGATATGTATCGTTAATAGTTATTGATGCAGGAGCGACACCAGACATAGGGATGTTAGTAAACAAAAAGGGGACGTTAAACTTTCCGTTCGTTATTTTCACCCTTTTTATTTCGCCCGATAGGACCACTCCATTTTCTACAATGGTGGAATTCTGAATCATGGTTGCTTCGAAAGAGCCTGCAATTCCCTTGTTTGAAAACGATGTAATATCAAAGGTCGCCGCACCGTCCATTTCGGTATCATTATCATTAATATTGTCCGCTCCGACAAAATAAATTTTCATCAGACTAGTTTGTGTACTATCTTGGAAAAACATCCCGTAGCTTTCAAAATCATTTTGCCCCATGGTGTGTTTCCCTTTTTGGGCAGGCGTAATCATCAGGAAAATCGACATCGGGTTATCCTTACCTGAAAAATACATCACCACGGTGTCCTGGCTGCCGGAACCCCTGGCACCCCATGAGGAACCCGTAAACTGGACTTTTTCACCGGTATCTAAAAATTCGATCGTAGCCGAGGCTGTGCCTTCACCGGCTGTCGGGTCAGGTTCCGGGTTGTCTGCCGGGTCTTTGCTACATGAGCCGAACAATAATGTGCCTGCAAAAGCAATTAGGCCTAGCAGCGCGAATAGTCTTTTTGAGTTATTCATAGTTGTAATTTTTTAACAAATGTTATGTTTCTGTTTCCCTACGGCGCCCTATAAGTGCCCATATCATCCTCGGGGCTAATGACAAAAGTGCCTGTAGCGTGGTAGGTTTCGTCGCTTTTAGTTCCGCTCGTGTATTTTGCAAAGTCACCTTCGAATTTGAGTGTATACGCGGCGGCGCCAACGGCAGCGGTAGGTCGCGCATACTTCAGATCTGAAAACGTCAAGGTTCCCGAAACAGAAGTATACAAATCGACGGTTCCCTCAGGTCGTATTTCTAAAACGCCACCGTCCGCTAAGTGGTAAGGCCCTAATTCAGTATAGGGTTGGTCGTCATCATCCAGATCGAAATTGCCATAAATACTGCCTGCCTCCTCGAGTTTTCCGAACACCATGGTAATGCTGTGTTCTGTTTCTCCAGAGACCGTGCGGTTTCTATATATCGAACGCGCTTCGTCGTTTGGTACCGCGCCCTTATATTCAATTGCATTAGCAGCGTCGGCCTTATTCACCAAGTTCACATCAAAGGTGTGGTCTGCACCGGCAGTGTTCTCACTCTCTTCTTTGTCGTCTGGCCCTTTGTCGCTTTTGCCGCAACCTGTGAAGGCAGCACCGATAAGCAATACAAATAGTATTTTTTTAGATAGTGCTTGTATGTTTTTCATTTCAAAATGTATTTAATTGTATATTCATCGCCCGTTCACGTTTCAATCAAGTAAGGGCTTCAACTTCTGTGTAAATCTTCCCTCCATATCGGCTCGTTTGCCACCTGGGGTATACATGACGACCGAGAAGGTTCCCTTTACTTGATCATCGCTAATAGCCGTAATGGTGACTTTTCCCTCTCCTTTCATTTCGTTATCTTGAAGAGAAGGGGAACGGTATGTTTCGCCGGCTACATTTCTGGCAGAGACACCAACAAGGGTAAATTGGTCACCCACGGTTGGCTCGCCAAAAGAAGGTATCTGAATGATGATAATGACATCTTTTTCCGTTAGGGAGGTGCTAAATGAGCCAATCGGGCTGATGCCACCGGTCACTTGCATCGGGTCGTTTAGTTCGATAACACGGCCGTCTTCCAGCTCAATTTTAACATAGCTGTCGCTAGCACCGTCATCTTCCGGCCCTTTGTCATCTTTGCTACAGCTGGTAAAGGCTACGCCGATAAGCAGTGCAAGCAAGATGGTTTTAGATAGTGATTGTATCTTTTTCATTTTTAGAAGTTTTTGTGTCCCCTAGTGCGAATCCGATCGGATCAAAGCGAAAAATTATACGCTACCCGGAGTCCGGCAAAGCCCGCGCTCGATCCACTTTGTGAAAAACCCTGGTAGCGGGCGGAAAGGTCGATATTGCCAATGAGATACCCGATCCCTGCGGCATAGCCCAAGGAGGTGGTCGATGCAGTACCTCCGAAGTCGAAACCTGAACCCGAAATGTTCACTTTGGCACGATTTGAGGAGAGGCCGATTTGCGGCTCAACGTATAGACTGCCGAAGTGGTGGCGGTACAAAGCCAAAATCGGGATGACCCCCAAAGAGACGCTGTTGCCGTCGCCAAGATCTTCTTTTGAACCGAAATGGATATACCCTAAGGTAAGCCCCACCTGGCCCGCATCACTGATACCGTACAACCCTTTTACCGTGGCACCGAAACCCATCCCATAGCCCTCACCGAAATCTCCAAGAGGGAATGCACCGTCTACACCACCATTGATATGGATAGCTCCTTTTTGCGCATACGTTGCGATTGAAAACGCCGCTATTAATAAACACGACAGTACTGTTTTTTTCATAGTTAACCTCATAGCTGTTTTTTTTTTGAAAATAATTGTGTCCGTTAGAAATATTTCGACAAACATAACGATGGCAATAACCGGTCGGACCCCCTAATGAGTATTCGGTAGGTATGGGTTAGAATTTGGTGAAATGCCCGTTGACTACCGAATTCTCATTCAACGTGACCGGATACTCATTGGCAGTTTTTTATATAGGGCAACAGCTATACTTTCGTCTCCAGATCGAAAGGGGTCTACCTACTTTATAAAAATAAAAACACGATGAAAGCACAATCCAGCATGAAACAAGCAGCGTTGCTGTTCATAAGCTTCGCCTTATTTCTGTTTACTTCATGTAGTAAGGATAAGGAGGAAGAACCACAACCGGATAGTAAAAAAGGGGTCACGGCAACGTTTACCTTCGAAGATGGTAGTACCGCTCAATATTCCGGAGCGGTTAAAGTAGCGGTATGGGCACAGGAAGATGACTACAACATACTTTCTATAATGGCCGTAGATGAAAACTATAAAAATGCGGTGTTGACCTTTGGGATAAGTTATGCCGATGGGAAAGGAAGCTATTCATTGGATCCCAATGAGCTTATGGCTACCCCCGCAAAGCTGCTCTGGCCAGGCATGGCATTCGATAACTGGATGGGATTTGTGACCGGTGATGCCAATGGAGACGGGATAAGCGATGGCACCGGTACGTTTGAAATAACCACCTTGAACGATACAGAAACGCAGGGCACTTTTTCGATGGTGCTGGGGAGTGATTTGGGCGAAAAAATAACCGTAGAAGGAGCGTTTAATTGCCCGGTGATGAGACAAGCTAACGATTAAAAAAACCGACTCCATTCGCGCCATGAAGGCATGGAAAGCGTATGTCTGTGAACCTCTGCTGTAGGCGGAATGCCGTGCAACGAAAAACCCGCATGATAAACTAAGCGGTCAATATGAAAAGAAAATTAGTCAACTGGATCATCCTTGCCTTGCTGTTTGCGCCATCTGTGCAAGCGCAGGACATCGGCCGTCTAAAAGACCAAAAGCCTTTCACGTTTAAAGGCACCCTCGGTGGCGGAGCTAATTTCTTCACCTCTAACGAGGAGTATGCTACCCGTGATCCTTTCGCATGGAATTTATACGGCAATTTCACACCTTCTTTTTATGGGATTTCCATGCCGTTTTCGTTTCTCGTAACACAGTACACCAACAGTTATACACAGCCTTTTTCGCAGTTCGGTATCAGTCCATCTTACAAATGGGCAACGCTGCACTTAGGTTACCGGAATATATCGTTTTCACCGTTATTATTCGATGGCCAAAGTTTTCTGGGCGGCGGTATCGAACTCGCCCCCAAAGGGTTTTACTTTGGTGCTTTTTACGGCAAGCTAAACAAGGCGATCAGCGCAGATACAACCTACCAGCGGCGGTTGCAGCCCCAATATGCGCGTAATGCCTACGGCGTGAAAATCGGCGCCGGGGATGCGTATCAAAACGTGAGTTTGCAATACCTCCATGCAAAAGACGACATTGGGTCTATACAACGGATAGATGACAGCCTCACCACCATTCTACCACAGGGAAACAGCATGCTCGGCACGTCGTGGAAGCTTAATTTTTTCAAAAGGCGATTGTCCTTGTCGGGCGATGCCGCAGTAAGCGTGCTTAGCCGCGACTTATCATACGAAACGATCGATAGTCTAGGCGATACCAAACTGCCGGTGATCGTCAAAAAACTGGCACCGGTCAATTACAGCTCGGTACTCAGCTGGTCCGGCCAGGCCCAACTGGGATTGATGTTGAAGAACCTGAACGCAATGGTGGGGTACCGGCGTGTGCAGCCCGATTTTAAATCATTGGGTGTGCCCTATGCATTGGATGATGTAGAAATGGTCAGCGGAAACGTTAACACCAGTTTTAATCAGGGTAAAATAAACCTCAATGCGGCCGTAAACAACCAGCGCAACAACCTGGAAAATATGCTTAGCTCCACCCTGGTAACCCGTACTGGAAACCTCTCGCTCAATACCTTTGTCAATCAGCATATCAATGTGAATATGAACCTGACAGGCGTGCGGATCCTGCAGCAGGACGGCCTGCTGGCATTGAGTGACTCGGTACGCATGGACCAGATGATGTTTACAGCCGTGCTTGCCCCGTCATTGAATTTTTCGGACGCCAGTCGGCAGCACACCGTCAGCGGTAGCTTTACGTATACGAGCTTAAATGACCATAACCCGGTAACAAAGGCACAAACCAACGGGAATAATTTCTCTTCGTCGGTCAACTACGGGCTGTATTTCCTGCAGCGATATATGGGCGTCAATTCCACGGTGCTTTACAGCGTATATGGGCAGCAGGACCACCGCTACCAGTCGCTCGGGTTGGATGTGGGGGCCAACGCACAGCTACTCAAAGACCGCAGCCTGAGCCTGCAGGGCAGCGTGGGTTATTTTCTGAATAAAGCGACAGATTCCCGGGCGGGCAATAACATCACCTTTTCGTTCAATGGGAATTATGCGGTATTGAATGGCCATTCGCTCGGCATTTTTGCCAGTTACATGATCACGCCACCTGTAAACCTGAATCCGTTGAATGACATTAACCACGTACCCTATGCGGTCAATAGCAAGCTGTTTTCCGGGGGCATTACGTACGCTTATAACTTTTAAAATCGCCTGATGATGAACTGTATAGCAAAATTGTTCCGACTAGTCATTGCGCTGGCTCTCATGCAGGGTTTGATGCCCGGTGCCGCGCATGCACAATACCCGATCCGTGTAAATGTAAACGTTCAGCAGCCAGTACCTCCGTATCTGCCGCAGATTAAAGCGAATATCATGGGTAACCGTACCGGCCAATTGAATCAGGACATCAGCAATCACCTAGCGGTTACCTTAACCAATTCGGGTAGTACGCAAACCCGTGTTAAGTTGTCGGCAACCATCCAGCGGTTGTCTCCGGCGCCCATGAGTATTTCGCTAAGGCCGGATTACCAGCCGGCCAACCCGATCGGGATGAATCCCCAGCAGATGGTCAGGCTCAACCAATCCATGCTGAATGAGGCGTTTGGGGGATTCACACAAGACGACTTGGCTTTCCAGAATGCCGACATGGGGGATTTGCGGCAGGGTGCTGTGAACTATAAACTGCCGGAAGGAACGTACCGCATCTGCATAACGGCGTACGACTTCGAAAAGCCGGGGCAGTCGGCCCCGCTTTCGGCACCCGGCACGGGCTGCGCTACCTTCATTATTTGCTATCGCGCTGCAGCACCGCAACTGGTGATGCCGGTATCGACCATGATGCAATCCAATAGCGGCTTTCAGGATTTCACCCCCCATACGCCCCAGGTCCAGTTTACTTGGACACCACCAGCCACCACGTGTGGTACCCCGCTGGGTGCGCTAACCTATGATCTGGAAATCCGTAAGGCGTTTCCGGGGCAGACGGTAAAAGATGTCTCCATGAACCCGCCGGTTTTCCACCAGCGGAACATACCGACGACCACTTTTCTACTAGATACGCTGCGGTTCCCGCACGTGCTACGTGCTGGAGAACGGTATACCGTGCGCGTCAAAGCCAATTTCCAGGCTCGGCCGGGCAGTCCATTGGAAATAGCCAACGAAGGGTACAGCCAAATCGGCGCCTTCGTCTACACACCGCCGGCGGAGCAGGCAACGGGTCAGCTCGCTGAAACACCCCCTCGGCTCCAGATGGAAATGGACGCCCCGCAATATGCAACGAATCAGATCAGCGGGCGCCTTTTGTGGGCATTCAAACAATCGGAAGAAACCTTTGCCGGAACACCCCCTTCCAGTCCATCGGCGGCTTCAAATCCGGCTACGCAGTCAGGGTCGGCATTACATGCAGGTGTGACCACGCCGGATATCAGCATGACGCCCGTCGGTATGTATGTGGGCAGCAATGCTATCCAGGCACAACATGCGGTGGCAATGGGGCAGGCAGACCCAACCTTGAGCTCGGCATCCACCAACAATACCCTTGCCACTTACTTCTCGAGTGCCGCCAGCGCGATACCCCCCCAACTGAATAAATCGGCAAATGAGATCATCAGTAGCAATGCCGCACAGTCGGTGCGCTACGAATACCGGCATTCCGGAACGGATACCGCCCAACAGCGATACCCATTGCCCAACATAACGGTCGTTTTGAAGGGAAAAAAGAAAACGGCTACCACGCCGCAACCCAAGGCAACATTTGTCGCTGCAGGGCCCAATGTAAAACCCTATACGGTGGCTGATGATGTGAAATATGGAGGCCTGCGTACGGTGACGGACTGGCCTGGGATGATACAGAATAACGAAGGGGATGCACCATCAAACGACATGGGTGGGGAGCATTCCTCTTTAACGAACATCTCGGATATCGGTTTAAAAGTATTGGCCTCGGGAACAACGGATGCCGAAGGGAATTATACGCTGAATTTTATCCACCCTAAATTTTCTGGCCTTGAACAATACGAAGAATTGGTCTTAACCGTCAATGCACCGGGTTTTTACGATTTTGAGTATCGCATACCAACCGGCGAAATCGATTCGCTGAGCGATATCCACCTCGGGGACAGGGTGCTGCTTGCCAATACGTATCGTTTTTCGGCAACGGTGAATGCTCCCACTATTCTCGGAAACGAAGCCCAATTGGGGAACATGCAGGTTAGGCTGTACCGTGAGAGCCAGGAAATAACCCAATCGCCTTACCTGGCGCAAGAGGGGAATGTGCCAGCCGAGGCCCGGGAAACTAAAACCATTAACAGAAAAAGATATGTATTAGTCGCCATCGACAGTGTAGGCGAGCACCGGCAGAAGACCCAGCTATTCGATTTTGGTAAGCTGTTCTATGAGGGAAGCCTCCTGGCAGTGGTTCAATCCGCGGCCGACAACTTGGGCGAATTGAAGACGGATATCCGGGTGACGCCGCAACAGGCATCCGTCGCAAGCGTCATGCAGGTGTATGCAGGCTATGATGCCACCCCCAGCGATCCGGCAGTGAAAGGACGCGTGGTTTTATACGCAGGCGACAATACGGTATCTATACCGCATGCTGTGGTGAAAGTAACGTACAACCCCGACGATGTGTTATCCGGCGGACCTCCGCCGTTATCTGAAGCAGAAATAGCAGCCCAGATCCTTAACAGTCGCCCGGAAGCGCTGGATTTGCCGGCGGGCGTCATCCTCGATCCCGTCCTGGACCCGTTGGAATTCAGCACGACTTCCGCCATTGGAAACGTGGCCATGCCGATGGAAGTGAGCGCGTCGATGGGTGTTTCTTCGCCGAATGCCGGCATGGAGGGGCAGTTCAACGTCCAGCCGGTAGCTTCGGCTTGGGCGCCCACGGGTATAGACCCTGATTTATTAGACGCTGCTACCATGGGCAACGACTCAGGTCCTTATACCACCCGGTCGGATGAATCGGGCAATTTCTACATCGGCAATCTGCCCATCCTGAAACCCGATGCCGAATTTACGATCGAATTGGTTTCCGTTCCCTTTACGTATCGCGGCCTGGCCGTTCAACCCGAAAACAAAAAGATAAACCGGGCTATTGTTGCCGGCATCACGGCCGAAGCGGCCTTTCAGCTCAACGCGGAAGTGACCCCGCTGGCCGGCCGGGTGGTGGATGCAACCGGGAAAGCTATGCCGTATGCACAGTTGCATTTCGAAGGCAGCGATACCTATTTCGATACCGATGGATCCGGTGCTTTTCAAACCAGTTTCTACCCCGGTACGCATACGCTGATTGTCGAAAAAACGGGGTACGTAAAAAAAGAAGGGGAAATCCGTATTGAAGAGAATCAAGTAACCGTAGATACGATACTCCGTCCCGAACTGCGTGAGCAAATGGTCGTGTCTGGTCCCGGTTTGGCGATGGCGCCAATGATGCCGTCCATCGACGCGTCAATGGAGGCATATACGGCAACCCTGGCTTTCCCCGAAGCGGCCAATGAGGCGCTGAATATGGGGGAAATCGGCTACCTGAATGTGAAACGGGCGCGGGTGCGGTTTATCGTAAAAGATGAAGCCGACCCAACGAAGGTGCTGGAAGGCGTCAGCATCAGCCTTTTTGACACCACACAGGTAACCAATGAACGGGGCGAATGGCTGTACCGCGGGTTTGGCGGAAAGGTAGACGTCACGCTTATTCCGCAAGATGGCTCGGGGTACCTCCCGGTAGAAACATCGGTTGATCTGCAAGCGGATAACCAGCTGATCGAAATGACCTTGTTGATGGAACAGGGCACCCGGTTGTATGGAACGGTGAGCAGCAGCAACACCCCGCTGGATAGTGTGCACGTATCGGTGGAAGGGAAGAAATACCTGGCTGCATTGTCGCAGGAAGACGGCTCATATGAGTTGTACCTGCCCGCGGGCGAACAGGAGATTCGTGTAGCGAAAATAGGGTATATGGTGCATAAAACGTATCAGACCTTCCAGAAAGGAAATGATGTGCAGCTGGACTTCAGCCTGGAAGGCGGGGGCGGCAAAAACATCAGCCAGTTACTGGGCTTTCAGATCGAACTGGAAAAAGCGGACTCCGCAGCGAACGGTGCCGAGATATGGACAGGCAGTTTTGTAGGGTTGAATCCCTATTTGTCTGTTTTCGAGCCGGACGGACGGCTCTCCCTCCCTTTTGCCAATATTAACGTCACGTTTGACGAGGAAGGGAATGCCATACCCGAAAACAAGGAAGTCGTTACAGACGCCGTGGATTTACCGTTGACGTTATTCGGTTACCTGCCCCTTACCTTCCAAAACGATGGGGATCAGATCGTCATCACCGAAAATGCCAACGGATGGGGCAGCATCAGCGGGCAGTTGCAGCTGGATCCCGGTCGTATCCTAGGGCAGTATGATGTTGCTTTTATAGAAACCTTACTGCCTAAGGTGATCACCAAAGATCGCACGAGTCCGGGGTCCATCGAAATATTCCTGGGCGCGGGTGCCCGAGGGCTGCCGGGCCTCGGGGCGGAGAATATGGGCAATCTGGAAGATGCGGCAACAGATGCCGCACAGGATATCGCCGGTAACCTGCCGGGTAATAGCGACGCATTGGCAGACCTGCAAAACGAGGCACAAAATATACAGGATGAAGTGGAAGGGTATATCGTGGATGCGGAGAACCTGGAGTTCCGGTTGGCGACAGAAGGTACCGAACCGGTAAAGATCGAGCTCTATGGCTTTACCGTGGAGCTGGATCTGGCCAACACCACCGTCAGTCCGGATGGGCTTACCCTCGCCGGAGACATCACGACGCCGCAGTTCGGCCCGGTCACTTCTATCGATATCCCCTTAAAAACCCTGATGCTGGATCGCACCTTTGCCATCACGGAGGTCGAAATTCCCACGGATCAACTGCCCGTGCTGGAGGTGGGCGATTGGAAAGCTTCCCTGACCGCATTGGTCATCAATGAGAGCGGCTTGAAGCTGGGCGGGGAAATCGATGTGAAGCTACCGGCCTCGGATGTCTCCACGCTTGCCTTCTCCGATCTACGGATAACCAAAGACGGGGTTTATGGCGGTAAATTTGAGGTCAGCCGTAATGGGATCGACCTGTTTGATGCGGCTGTTATCAAAAGCGCCGGTTCTGAACTGCGGTTCGGGCAGATCGGAAACAGCGGCGTCTATAGCTTATCCGGAGCTGTTGATATGCTTTTCAAGAAACTGATTGACGCGGCCATTGAAATTCCCCGTTTCCAGATTCAAACGGATGGTCATTTTGCAGTTCAGGTGCCGGCGAATTACAGTGCTGATTTTGGCTTTGCATCGTATCATATCAATGGCTTTGCGGTGAGCAATGCTACGGGGCAGCTGCCTTATGTGGAGCTGTTGGGCGAGTTGAGTACCGATATCCCGTTCTTGGATTTCAGTGCCGGGAACATTAGATTCCAAGCCACGGAAAGTGGCTCGGCAGAGTTGATTGTGGGTAAAATAGCTGCCAGTCTGGATGTTCCGGTGATGGAATGCGGACTGGAACTCGAGTTGAAAGAGAATGGCTTTGCCGGTGGCGGGAGCTTGGAAATACCGAACACCTCTATCGGAGCGGATATTACGTTTCATTACTTCAAGGAAAGAAGCGGTATCGATATGGGTGCATCGTTTGTAGTGGGTGCGCCGATACCCATTGGTGCCATCACCATCGCTAAAGTGGGTGGTGGTTTTAGCTACAACACGGGCAATAATAAGTTTGCCGTGACCATCACAGGGGAAGCGTCCGTCGCCAACCTGTCCCAAGCCGTTAAGCTGGCGGATATTGAACTCACGGTCGAATCCGGCCCGATTATCAAAGGGAGTACCGAAGTGGTCGTTGGCGACAATTTCGAACTGGCGTCGTCGAAGCTGGAATTGAATTTCCCGGCAAAATTATTCGCCATTACCGTTGACGCTAACATGGAGCCTATGGAGGGATTATCCAAAGCCTCGCTAAATGGCCTGATGCGGGTCAGCTGGGATACCAACAATCCGTATGCGTTTCTCGGTGTGAATACGACCATCAAAGTGGCAAGCCTGTTGGATACCTACGGCGAATTTGCACTCGGGGTGAACGTGAAAAACCCGAAATACGGGGATAACGACATTGCCCAATATTTCCGTAACCTAGATGATGACCTGATGGGCGGTGGCAATTATACGTTCTCCGGATTGTACGCATATGGCGGAGTAGAAATCGGCCCGCCGAACCCTAAAATAGGCGGCGATTTTTGGATTGCCAGCTTTTCGGCGACTTACCATGCCAGCGCATCCGCTTGTTTTCTGGTGAACTTTGCGGAGGGCGATTACCTCTTGAGTTTCAAAGGGAATGTAAGTGCATCGGCTAAAGCCTGTATAGACCTTTGGGTCTGGGACGGGTGTATGGAGGCCGGTTTTAATGCCTGCTTCGGTTTCGCCGGGGGGCGTACCAGTCAAAAAGGATGGTTCTTTAAAGGGAACGTCGGGGCTGCGCTAACCTTTAAGGTTGGAAGCTTGAATCCGGGCTGTAACGATTGGACCGTGGATAAAGGGTTTTGGTATGTTAATTTTGGCGCAAAAGGCTGTATAAGTGCACATGCAGGCATTGATTATGGCCAGTATACGGGATTGAAATTAAGCGGCGGACTTGGAGGTAGCAACAGTGGAAACCTATGTTTATAAATAATAGATCGAAACGCTCATGAACAACTATAAAAAGAACCTGATCCGGCTAGCCCTTGCTTTCGTTGTGTTAATGACGAGTAGCCGGGCACATAGCCAGGACGTACAGGCAACGATGCTGCTCCCCGGACCTGACGGTGTGGTGATGACGATTGGCGAGCTATTCGCGTACAAACAGGGGGAAGCGACCGGCTATTTCCCGTCCCCGGATGTGAAGATTGAAATCTATAAAACCCGTCAGCAGGGAAGTTCGGATCAACATGTCGCGACGGTCTCATTCCCGGCATCAGCGGCTGAACTGGAAAAAGGGATGAGTCCGGCATTGACAGCTGATTTGCTGAAATATCTGAAAGCAGCTACGATGCAACAAGCTTATGAAACGCTTATAAAACATGGCATAGACACCTTGGGGCCGTTGATTATTTCCGATGAGTTGCAGCAATCGCTGGGTTTGATGTATATGGATAAAACATGGCAGCCCGGCGAGCAAGTAACGTATTACTTTGACCGGACAGATGAATCGGGAACGCAGGTGAAGATTTACTCGGAGTCGCTCGATGGGCCCCTTCCTGTCTATAAAACTAAATTCAACCTGTTGACTTACAATGTTTTTGAAGATAATACGTCGGCAACGTGGGGCGCTGTACAATCAAAAGGGGATAACATGCCACTGTATGCACAGCTATATGCTGCGAAAGCCGGTGATGAAGACTTTGTGGTAGTAGACAGTATCTTTACCAACCAGCTATCCCCCGATAGCGTTTCGGTGTATTATTCGAGGGAGGCCGAACCCGACTCGCATGTTTCCTGGTACATCCGCACAATAGACCGTGCCGGAAACTTGGGTATACCATCCGATACGCTGCATGCCATCAATTTCGATCGAAACCAGATCGCACCGATTGAAAACCTGCGGGTAACCGACACATTGGATGGCCTGTTGGTACAGTGGGAACCGCTGCCTGCAAAGGCGTATTACACCGCAATTCAAGTCTTAAAATCCCGGATGCTGGGCAGCGACTATGTGGTGTTGGATACCATTGCACCTACCGAAGCACAGTTTCTGGATCAACAGGTAATCGCGGGTTCCAATTATTTTTACAAAGCACGGCCGCTCTTAGCTGACTTGCCTGGTGTGTCCCCCATGCTATTCAGCGAGGCGTCCGGCTATATCGCGATCCCCGAAGGGATAGCCCCATTAACCCCGCAAGGCCTGCAGGCGGCTGCCGGCGCAGATCACGTTGAGCTAAACTGGCTGCCGAACCCCGAGTTGAATATCTTTGGCTATTACGTGCTACGCGGCACGTCAACCGAGAACCTGCAAGTGGTGGCCGGACCGGTGAAGAGCCACCAATATACCGACACTACCTTCAGTGCATCGTATTCCGGCCAATATGTGTATGCACTTCAGGTGATGAACAGCGGGCAGGAAATGAGCGATACGTCGTCCGTAGCGTCGGTATCGATACGTCAGCCGGTTACGCTACTCGCTCCCGGGGGTATGCAGGTCAGCAACCAGCCCGAGGGGGTTGGGCTGCAGTGGGAGCATACCCGTACGCAAGATAATAGCATTGTCGGCTATATCCTGTACCGAAGGGAAAGCGGAGCCCAAACCTACGATTTGATCAATACCACACCCATCGGGCGCGCCGCTTATGTTGATTCCACCGCAATGCCGGGGAAAAATTACGAATACGCGGTCAGTTCCATTGATGCTTGGGGAAACCAAAGTATACTTTCCCCGTATGTGAGCACCACTGCTGACAGGGCAGCGTATATGCGACCACCCGAGCATATTTCCTTGAGGAACATGCAAGCGGGAATCGAAATTTCATGGGCGAAGCCTCATGACGCCGGTACGCGGAGGTACGTCATTTATCGGAGCACCTTGGCGGGTGATGATTTTGAAAAATTGGCAACGGTCAATCCATCCACGCCTTATGTAGATGAAAATGTACAGGTAAATGTCCTTTATAGGTATGCGATATCCATTGCAAACAACGATTTGGAAGGCAGCAGGAGCAAAGTATACCTCATTAGACGGAATGACGTGGATAGATAGCCTATTGCTATCGTACATAAAAAAAATAGTACATTAGAATATTCATGAGGATTTGTCTTCTAATAACGATTTGTTTTTTTGCTGGTTTTATACCGGTAAAGGGCCAGATTGTGGTCGATTCCATCACCAACTGGTTGCCGTTAGTAAATAATAAAAACGTGAAAGCACTCCAGACCGATCTCGCTGCCAGTTTTGATGAAGTTAGCCCGGATCACACGTGGAAACCTTATGATGCTACGGACACGATTATACCCGAAACCGCGCTTTGGTTAGCATTTGAAGTTGAAAACCGGTCGAAAGATACCGTTCAATCATACCTATACAGCGTCGTTCACAATGTCACGGTTTATCAGCAAAACGAACGGGGCTTTAACCAGGTAGAAAACGGATATTATGTGCCACTACCGCAACGGGCCAATAAATCCGAGTACTACTTTACCAAGCTCATAGTTGCCCCATTCCAACGCATACAGCTGTACGTCCGACTGAGCGCACCTGACTTGCCCGCTCCCCTTGCTCTCTTCTCAGAAAGCGGCTATCGCGAGCTGTCTGAGCGTAATCAAAGCGATCAGGTTAACTCGATCGTTTTTGTCTATTTCTTCATTTTTTCGTTAGTTACCCTTTTTATATTCGTCTTGGTTTTATGGCTACGGGTGCGTGGAAAACTCTACTTCTATTATTTGGGATATTTGTTTTTCCTGCTTATATATGGGTTTATCGTACTTCGCAAAACCGTGGCGCCCGTAGGGAATTTCTTTCAATACGCTCCCGAACTGTCCGATGATCTAAGCGAGCCCGTCCAGTTTGTTTTTATAGCGTTCTATATATTTTTTATTCTAAACCTGCTACGGGTTAACGTGTATGACAAGCTACTGGCCCGGGTGCTTAGGTACTTGGGTATGGCCTGTTTGGTATATGCAGGTTGCCGCTTTTTGGTTAATGTGTTTGTTTTCGATCCGCAATTGATGATGACGGTATTTAATATCGTGCGTCTCATTATTCTTCCAATCAATTTTGTGTTGATTGTTTGGATTATTTTTAAAGTAAAGCATCCCCTATTGGGCTATTTTGTAATCGGGCAGTCTCTCTTTTTTGTTGGCGCGGTACTCGGGTCCTATATTAACTATTCTGGTATAGAATTCATTTCAGGCCATTTCTTTGGTTTTAAAGAGTCCGCGAATATTGCTTTTCAGATGGGATTGATCGGAGAGGTTTATTGTTTCTCACTGGCCCTGGGAAAAAATGTATTCCTGATTCAGGAAGAAAAAGAACAGACGGATGCCGCCTTGATCAAGCAGTCTCAAGAAAATGAGCGAATGCAAGCAAATATGAATCGTGAACTGGATATCATGGTGGGAAAAAAGACAACAGAGGTCATTCAGCTTTATGTGGAAATTGAAAAGGAAAAAGAACAGAAGATAAAAAATGAGTTGACCAAAAAGATAAAGGAAACGGAAATGATGGCCCTGCGTTCACAAATGAATCCGCACTTTATCTTTAATAGTATGAATGCCATTAAAAGCTTGATTATGACCGATCGGGGTAACGATGCGGTAGCGTATCTGGATGATTTTTCCAGTCTACTGCGACACATCCTACAAAACAGCAGCCACCGGGAAATAACGGTGGAAGAAGAGCTTGAAATCCTCGAGTTGTATCTTTCTTTGGAACAGAGCCGGATGGGAGCGGGCTTTAGTTACCACATCAACGTTTCATCCAAGGAGGAGCTTTCGCAATACCCGATTCCACCCTTACTTTTACAGCCGATTGTCGAAAACGCCATCTGGCATGGGCTCCACCCCAGTTTGAAGGCCGATAAAAAATTGGCAGTCACTTTCGACACCACGGAAAGTCTGAAAATTATCATTGAAGACAACGGCATAGGTAGGGAAGAGAGTGCTAAAAAGAAAAAGCTGCACGCAGCGATGGGCACCACGCTTATTCGGGACCGTTTGGCCATGCATAATCATTTGAGCGACCATTCCGTTCTTCTTGAAATCACCGACCTGAAGCAAAATGGAAGGGCGTTAGGGACACGGGTTACACTAAATTATAATTATTGAGCGATGACGACAATAATAATTATTGATGATGAAGCGCACTGCACCAATGTGCTGAAACAGTTGATTGAAAAAATAGATGCAAACTATACGGTGACCGGTGTTTTTACCAATCCACATGAAGGGTTGACGTTCATCAAGGAGCATCCGCCGGATTTGTTATTCCTCGATATCGAAATGCCCACGCTCAATGGCTTTACGTTGTTGGATACGTTGCGGCCTATTGGTTTTGATGTTATCTTTACCACCGCTTATGACCAATATGCCGTGAAAGCATTTCGATACAGTGCCATCAATTACCTCTTGAAACCAATTACCGAAAAGGATGTGATAAAGGCACTGTCGTACTGGGAAAAAAGACGGAAGAAAACTTCGGAAAAACAATGGGAGTTGCTGCAGGAATATTTGGGAGAGGGGAGGCAGGAACAGCCTAAAGTTGCACTTCCAATAGGCGGTGGGTACCAGATTGTGGCGATAGATAACATCGTTCGGTGCCAATCGGATAATAACTACACGTACATTTTCTGTAAAGATGAAAATAAAATTCTGATCAGCCGAACCTTAAAGGAAATCGAAGAGCTCTTGAAAGACCATGGTTTCATTCGGGTACACCAGTCACATTTAATAAACCCGAATTTTGTAAAGGGAATATTGAAACAAGATGGTGCTAGTTTAATCATGGCCGATGATACGGACGTGCCTGTTTCCAGGCAAAAGGCAAAACAAATTAACGGAATTTTAGAAAAAATGCTTCAGGTATGAGTAATGTGGGTGCTGGATATCGGATGGTTTATGCCCTTGCGCTTGCGATATGGTACTTCTCTTGGGGCTCGAACGTATTTGCGCAACAACACATCGACAGCCTACAGGATCAATTGGCTATCGAATCTAACGATTCGGTACGTGTGCTGATGATGATCGAGCTATCGCGGGAAATGAATCGCATGTCCCAGCAAGGTGATGAGGACATCCGGATGGCCAAACAGGCGATGGAAACCGCGGCAGCGCTGGACACCTTCTTGTACGCGCAGGCCCTAGACAACCTCGGGTTGCTCTATCGTTTTTATCAGCAGTACCAGGAGGCTATCAGCTTCCATGCCAGAGCGTACGACTTGATCGCCGACCGCGATGGACACGCCGTGGATAAAATGCGGTATGCCAACAATGCGGGGGTGGCATGCCGATACAACGCCGATTACGACATGGCCGTTGATTACCACATGAAAGCCCTCCGCCTGGCCGAAAAGGAAAACAATACACGGAATATAGAGATTGCCTGCAACGGGATCGGTAATACATTAATGGCTATCCCCGGTAAAGAGAAGCAGGGGCTTGAATACCTGGAAAAGGCACTAGGCGTTGCAAAACAGGTGGGCAACCAGCGCGGAATAGCCATCCAGAACTTAACCATAGGTGGGTATTACGATCAATTAGGGCAGCACACAATAGCACGGACTTATCTCCGTCAGATATTGGCAATCAACGAAACCCGAAAAGACGAAAGAGGTAGGGGGCTGGGTCTTAAGGCGCTGGGGGAGAGTTATCTTGCAGAAGGCAAGGACTTGCAACAAGCCGAACGGTATTTTAATGAAGCATTAGCGGTATTCCAGCATGTCAACGATCGGCAGCAACAAGCGCACACGCTATTGGAATTGGGCAACTTGGATGCCTCCAGACAACATTACAAACAGAGTTTACCCAAATTGGAAGAAGCCATGCAGATCGCCGGGGAGCTCAACGACCGAGAACTATTACATGCCACTGCCCTCACGATATCGAAGCACTATGAGGCGCTGAACAACTACCCCTTGGCGCTGCGCTACTATAAAAAAGCACAGGACTATCAGAACAGTATCAATCTGACAAACCAGGCTGTACAGGTTTCAGCGATAGCCGGTCGATATGATGTAGAAAAGAAAGAATCAGAAATCGAATTGCTGAAATCGGAGCAATCCGTGCAAGAGCTGCAGTTGGAGCGGCGCACCAGTCAACTGAATGCCCGCGGCGTCATTATTGTGTTATTGATTGCCCTATTCTTAGTCTTAGTGGTGGTTTTTCTGTTGCGGAACAAAAGTCGTAAAGATCGAATAAAGGCGGAACAGTTATTGGCAAAAGCCGAAAATGAACGGCTCAAACTTGTATATGAAAAGAACCTGATGGAGGCAGATATCCTAGCCAATCAAATGCAAATCAATCCGCATTTTCTATTCAATTGCCTCAACTCCATCAAAAGCATGATCCAAAACAATGACAATAAACAAGCGACCAAATATTTGGTCAAGCTTGCCAGCTTTGCACGGATCGTACTCGAAACTGCCAACAAACCGGTACATTCGTTACAAGACGAACTTGCACTCATGGTATACTATATTGACCTGGAGAAAAACCGGTTTGATAATAGCTTTAGCTATTCGATTACCAACGCATTGGATACAGCAGGGAAAGACATTCCGCTACCCAGCCTGCTGCTACAACCCTTCGTGGAAAATGCCATCTGGCATGGGCTGCTCCCGAGCGAAAAAGCAATCAAAATGCTCGCTATTATCGTGGAACAAACGGAAGACGGGGTTCAGGTATCCATAGATGATACCGGGGTGGGCAGGTCCCACGCCTCCAACAGTACTAAACTACACAAAAGCAGGGGAACGGAAATCAATAATAAGCGTATTGCACTGTTCAACAAGAGCCACCCTAATAGCATACATTACGAATTTGTAGACAAAAAAGATGAAGCGGGCCATGCGTTAGGCACAGCTGTCGTTATTCGTATAGAAACGAAGAACGCAAGAGAGAGCTTCCAAGAAATCAAAGGGTTACAGCGAACCCTTTAAAAGTAACATATATGATGAAGATAGCTATTCTTGATGATGAATTACATTGCGTAGAGAGCCTGGTATCAGACATTGATCGGCTGTTTCCTGAATTACCCATTGTTTATAAGGGTACCAAACCAATAGCAGCTATCGACGCGTTGAAACGTATCGACATCGATTTGCTTTTCTTGGATGTAGAAATGCCGCTGATGAATGGATTTGATTTCTTGAATCAATTTGATGATTTATCATTCGACGTTATCTTTACCACTGCCTATAACAAGTACGCCATGAAAGCATTTAGCGTACAAGCGATTGATTACCTATTAAAACCCATAGACGAAGATGAGCTTAAAGAGACCATGATTCAATACATCGAAATGAGGAAGATGTCGGAGGACCCTGCTTCAGATGTAACACAGCTATTGGGCTTTTTGAAAAAAGAAGGCATTTTGAAGAATAAACTCGCGGTTCCTACTGCAGATGGGATGGAATTCATCGAAATAACAAACGTCGTTTACTGCCAAGCCCATGGTAATAACACCAAGATACACACCCTTGATGGTCGGTCGATTATGATTTCCCGGGCGTTAAAAGAGTTGGAAAAATCCTTGAATAAATTTATGTTCATACGAGTCCACCAATCCTACCTGGTCAATCCGAATTACGTGGAGAAGTACAGCCGAAATGACGGTGGTTTCCTGATATTAGCTAACGATGAGCGGGTTCCGGTAGGCAGCTCAGAACAGCAGGCTATCATTGACGTCTTCGAGCGTTTACAAAGCGAGTAATCCCCTATCAGGATACACGGATAGCGTATAAGGATACACCCACGGGCCAATGCAGTGTATTTATACCGGTAAAACACTAGCAAAGGGAAGCTACCATGTGGAGCACTTTGTGCCATACAGCTTTGTATCGCACGACCAGATATGGAACCTGATCCCTGCTGACAATGCCTTTAACCTGACCAAAAACAACAAGCTGCCGCCATTGGAAACATACTTCGAGCCCTTTTATGGGCTCCAATCGCTAGCTATCGAGACCTACCTGAAGCATAAACCACACGACAGGCTGCTTGAGGATTATTTCTATATTAGTGCGGATTTATCGGGTGGATTGTCCCGGGATCGGTTCTACGACGTGATTCACCCGAGGGTTACCATCGCAGCAAATAGTGGCTTTGAATTCTTAACGTAATACCATGTCCATTCAGAATTTTCTTGAGATACCTGC
>CAYUIZ010000053.1:0-20353 GCA_964444885.1 uncultured Sphingobacteriaceae bacterium
TTAACGAATTGACAATGTAATTGCTATCTACGAAATAAGGGTTGTAGCCCTCTGTATTGAAGTAGATTTTCTTTCCCGATTCGTCCAAGAGGCACCAGTTGGTCTTGGTCGATCCGCCGTCTGCAATTATGATCATGCTTTGGTTTTTAGTTTTATGATATAATACATTCTTACCGCCCAGCTATTCCGCCCGCCGACCAGCGGGCAACTAGGTATATTTGTGGTCGCAAATTAGTGTTTTATTGGTAATAAAGCATAAGTTAAGTGCCACTTATTTGACAAAGCGCGGAATCTGCCGGGTTTTGTTGCCAGCAGCATTCGCCAACCCGCCGCAAAGCGGGTTGGCGATAACTTACTTTAGTGGGCGGCTGCGCCGTCCAGGTTTTCAATGTCGTGTCCCTGCTTCTTGAGGATAGCACTTACTTTCCAAGCAAAAAACGCCAAATAGGCAAAGCACGCTACCGTGACCCAATACGACAGGTGGATGTTGTCCAACACGTCGGCCAGGCTCCCCTGCAAGGGTGGAATGATGGCACCACCGAGAATCATCATAATCAGTAAGGCAGATCCTTGGCTGGTATATTTCCCCAAGCCGGTAATGCTAAGGGAGAAAATGGCGGGCCACATGATCGAACAAACCAAGCCCCCGCTAATGAAGGCAAACAGGCCGACCCGGCCATCGGTATGCAGGCCGATGAGCATGGCTGCCACACCGACTATTCCCAACGCCATGAGCAATTTAGCTGGTTTGGATTGCGCCCAGAAATTGGCGGCAATCATCACCGCGATACAAATGCCGTATACGTATAGGTCAGATACATCACGGCCGCTCACCCGGTTGACAATAAGAATGACAGCAAAGGCAATATACGGCACCAGAACGCTTAAAATCATGCGCATGCGCTTGCTCATTTTGAAGATTGTGACGGCGCCCATCCAGCGGCCGATCATCAAGCTTCCCCAGTACAACGAGATGTAATGCGAGATCTGCGATTCGTCGTAGCTGCCAAAGGCTGGCGTGTGCAACAGTGCGCCCAAGTTGCTTTGTATGGTCACTTCCACGCCTACGTATACAAATATGGCGAGCATGCCGAGCGTGAGCTGCGGATACTGCATGGCACCCCAGCCCGTGCCGTTCTTCCGTGCCGAAGCGTTAGAGAACAGCAGGATCAGCACAACGACCAACAGGGACACGAATAGCAGCGCCAGCGTTCCAGCGTCTCCGGCACTTTCCGGGAGGAGGTAACCGATTCCGATAATGGCCAGTAGGGATACGGTGATGGCAATGAGCGCGCCCGTCAGCTTGGAGCTTCGCTCGGGCTCATCGTCAGACGTCACGCGCGGCATCTTGCGGAAGGCGAAAAACAGCGCCACGAGCAGAAATACGCCCCCTAGGATAATGAATAAGATGTCAATGGACGACATCGGCGCATTGGCCACCTGCTCAGGGGTAGCCACGACGGTGCCGAACAGGATCAACGTAATCAGGATCGGGCCGATCATCGTACCGAACGAGTTGACGCCCCCGGCCAAGCTAAGCCGGTGTGCGCCTGTCGCGGGGTCGCCCAACGCTACGGCAAAGGGGTTAGCCGCCGTCTGTTGCAGGGAGAAGCCCAGTGCAATCAGGAAAAATGCGCCCAGGATGAACATGTATTCGCCGCTATGCACCGCCGGAATCATGCTGGCGGCACCAGCTACGGAAATAAGCAGGCCATATACAATGCCCTTTTTATAGCCGATTTTGTTGAGGAAATCAAATCCGACCTTGCTCGAATACAGGTATAATAGGAGCGACCCGATGAAATACGCACCGTAAAAAGCGGAATCGATTAGCTGCGACTGAAACTGGGTCAGGTTGAAGTACGACTTGCAGAACGGGATAAATACACCGTTGGCACCAGCCAAAAAGCCCCAGAAAAAAAAGACCATGGTCAGTGAATACAGTGCCGAAGCGTACCCTTTATTGGATGTTTGACTCATAATAGTTTGGATGTGATGTAATTTTTTTTCTAACATAGAAAAAATCGAGGCAACTTTTCAAACTTTTTGTTTGTTTTTAGGTTATCTTTGATGGTAGGTTGGCTCGCCGGATACGGTGGCTTAGCCCGCTAAGCGAGGCCGCCTTGCGCAGAGGCAGGAGCGAGGGCCACTGAGGCGATTGTCGCCCACCCGGCGGCAAAAGTCCTTGGCATCCAAGGCTCGAGCGGCAAAAAAGCCCTCGGGAAAACGTAAGTTTTTTCCAGATATTTTTGAATTTACGAATCTTATGCCGTTATTTGCGGAATAATTCTCAAAATCATCCCAAAATCTCGAAAGTCTGTGGAATTCTGAGGGGTCAAGATGAATACCAAATTACATGAGAGGTAAACAGAAGAGACTAGTCTTTGGGTAGAATTCTTTGTGAAATCAGCAAATCCTTATTTTAATTTATATTGATGGATATTAATGAATTGAATGCGAAGCTCGTTTCGGAACTTCGCGAGATTGCCAAGTTGATTGGTATTTCGGACGCGGAAAAGTTGCGGAAGCAAGAGCTTATCCAAAAAATTGTCCGTTCCGGAGAGGCGTCGAACGAGAAGGAAGAAGTATTGGCAGAAAATGCGCCGGAAGCCGTTGAAGCCGAAGAACGCCCTAGAAAGCGTACGCGCACGGTGAAAGTGGCAGAACCGGTGTCGTTTCGTCCCCGGAAAGAAGATACACTCGGTGAAGAAGCGCCACGTCCGTATGGCGAAAGCGCGAGACGGCAGGACACGCCTGAAGAATACCCCGCCAGTAATGGTAAAATCAGCGCTAGCCGTACGGAAGCACCCGCTACCGTTACCGATTTCGATAACGTGATTGTGAACGAAGGCGTTTTGGAGATTATGCCCGACGGCTACGGTTTCCTGCGTTCTTCAGATTACAACTACCTGACCTCACCCGACGATATTTACGTGTCGCAGTCGCAGATCAAACTATTTGGCCTGAAAACCGGCGATACGGTACGGGGCAGCATACGCCCGCCTAAAGAGGGTGAAAAATATTTCCCCTTGGTACGCGTGGAGGCCATCAACGGCCAAAACCCAGCCCAAGTACGGGACCGCGTGCCATTCGATTTCCTCACACCCTTGTTTCCGACCGAGCGCTTGAACCTGTATACCGGGCCAGGCAACCACTCGACACGGATTATGGACCTGTTTACCCCAATCGGTAAGGGACAGCGTGGCCTGATCGTGGCACAGCCTAAGACAGGTAAAACCATGCTCCTGAAAGACGTGGCTAACGCCATCGCGAAAAACCACCCCGAAGTGTATCTCATCATCCTGTTGATCGATGAGCGCCCTGAAGAGGTAACCGATATGGCACGTAGCGTACGTGCAGAAGTAGTGTCGTCCACATTCGACGAACCGGCCGAGCGCCATGTGAAAATTGCGAACATTGTATTGGAAAAAGCGAAGCGCATGGTCGAGTGCGGGCATGACGTGGTAATTCTGCTCGATTCCATTACCCGCTTGGCACGGGCATACAATACCGTAGCGCCTGCATCCGGCAAGATTCTCTCCGGCGGTGTTGATGCCAACGCGCTGCACAAGCCCAAGCGTTTCTTTGGCGCCGCCCGTAACATCGAACACGGTGGCTCCCTGACGATATTGGCAACGGCATTGATTGATACCGGCTCGAAAATGGACGAGGTTATCTTCGAGGAGTTCAAGGGCACGGGCAACATGGAGCTCCAGCTCGACCGGAAGCTGTCAAACAAGCGGATTTTCCCGGCGATCGACCTGACCGCGTCAAGCACGCGCCGCGACGATCTGCTAAACGACCGCGACACGCTGCACCGGATTTGGGTGCTCCGCAATCACTTGGCCGATATGAATTCGAACGAGGCGATGGAATTCCTGCTGTCGCAGATGCGCGGTACGAAATCCAACGAGGAGTTCCTCATCAGCATGAACGGCTAAGCGCCACGTATCCTCCTTACAATAATCCCGGGTCGGGGCGATGCCACACAGGCTTCCCGTGCCGGGATTTTGCTTTTGATACGACGCGCGACAATGCAAAACGCTTGAAATCTGTAGCAGACAGCAACCATGGGCATCAAAAAACACATTCCTAACGCAATCACCTCCCTCAATCTGTTTGCGGGTTGTGTTGCGCTCGTCTTTGCCATGCGCGGGCAGTTGGAACTGGCCGCCTACTGTGTAGTGGCCGCAGGCGTATTCGACCTCTTTGACGGGCTGGCCGCGCGCGCCCTGGGCGTCAGTTCGCCTATTGGCAAGGAACTGGATTCGCTGGCCGACGTGGTCAGTTTTGGTGTAGTGCCGGGGGTCGTTTTTTTTCAGTTGCTGCAGACGGCCGTTCCCGGCCACGCGTGGCTGGCCTACGCGGGGTTTATCGTCACGCTGTTCTCCGCGCTCCGACTGGCCAAGTTCAATGTCGATACGCGGCAGTCTGTCGACTTTATCGGGCTTAACACGCCTACCAATGCGTTTTTTGTCGTGTCGTTGCCTTTTCTGGCGGCGTATTTCCCGGCGGTCGTATATTCGGTTTATTTCCTGCTGGTGTGCATCGCGCTGACGAGCTATTTGCTGGTAAGCGAAACGCGGTTGTTTTCGCTTAAATTCGAATCCCTGTCCTGGCGGCAGAACCGTGAAAAATTCATTTTGATTATTATGGGCATAGTATTGATTGGTTTGTTTAAATTTGCGGCGATACCAATCATATTGGTGCTTTATTTTGTATTTTCTTTCATTTACTTTAAAAGAGCGACATGAAATTTTTGGCTGAGATCAATGTGATGCCCCATAAAGAAATTCTTGACCCACAAGGAAAAGCAGTAACCGGAAGCATGAAAAACTTGGGGTTGGCCGAGATTAGTAACGTGCGTGTCGGCAAGCGGATCACCTTGGAGGTTGAAGCGCCTAACGAAGAGATCGCGAAGCAAAAGGTGGACGAAGCATGCAAAAAGTTGCTGGCCAATGTGATTATGGAAACGTATGCGTTCCAAATCAAGCCCCTTTCTTAATCCCCCATCTAGTCTAACGTTTGCAAGTACGCGGTGAGTTCTTCATACAGCACCGCGAGCTTGGGCAGGATACGCGTTACCATTTCTGGTAATTTGTGCACATCTTCTTTGCCTTTTGCCAGCTGTTCGATGGCCATAATTTGCTCGTGCAACTCTTTGGCACCGACGTATACTAGGGTGGGCTTGATGTAATGTGCCTGTTTGTGTACGGCGTTCCAGTCCTGCGCTTGGATGTGCGATACGAGTTGATCGATGTCGCCGGGCGTCTGCTTGAGAAAGAGCTCGACGATTTGGCGGATGAGCGCGGCATTGCCGCCCGAAAGGTTTTCCAGGTATGCCGTATTGGCGATTTTAAATTCCATGGTCGGTATTTTCCGGCGTGGCCGGCTCCTGATGGACCCTGACAGCGAGGTTGTCGGTGGTTTCCTGAAGAAGCAGGCTGACCGGCTTATGCAGAAGTGGATGCACGAGCTGCCCGGCTATCTCCGCCAATGGAATCAGCACAAAACGCCGCTCGGGTATATGCGGATGCGGAACGTGTAACTGTTCGGATTCGATTATTTCCTCCCCGTAAAACAAAATATCAATATCGATGATGCGGGCGCCCCATTTTTCTTTGCGGTCCCGCCCCAGTGCTTTTTCAATTTGGTGAACGATGTCCAGCAGTGATTCGGCCGGCAGGGACGTACGCACGTTCACGACCTGATTGAGGTAGTCGGGCTGGTCCGGATTTCCCCAAGCCTCGGTCTCATACACAGCCGAACACGCGGTGAGGTCGCCAATCCGTTCGTCGATGGCGTGCCGGGCACGTTCGAGCTGAACGAGCCGGTCACCGAGGTTGGTGCCCAGCAGGAGAAAAGTAGAAATCATGTACAAACTTACTAAAATGCGGTTGATACACCATCTGTATAAGCGATTTTTTAGTGTCGCCTGACTTTTGCCGCGCTCTTTCTGGTCACTTTTTGGACGTAAGGTTTGATGATTGCGCATTATATAAATATATTAGCGCCCAGTCAAGGAGTAGGGTTTGGGACGGAGGCTGTTGTCTAACCAGTGTGAGCGAGAAGTAGCTGTTTCTGAATTGCTTGGCATTTTTGCGACTATTATAAATCATTAACGAAAGGTAGAAACCGCATTCATGAAAAAACTAGCGCTGCATTGGCAGATTTTATTAGGTATCATGCTGGGCATAGCGTTTGGCATTTTGCTATCCCAATTTTCCTGGGGCAAGGATTTTGCTGTCGATTGGATCAAGCCCTTCGGCACGGTCTTTATCAACTTGCTCAAGCTCATTGCTGTTCCGTTGATTATTACTTCCCTGATCACTGGGATTGCCAATCTGAAAGACCTGACCCAGCTATCGAGCATGGGCTCCAAAACGTTTGTAATATACATGGTCACCACGCTGATTGCGCTTGCTGTGGGGCTGGGCGTGGTCAATTCCATCCGTCCGGGTGATTATGTGAGCGAAGAGACGCGCATGGAAATGCAGTCGCAGTACGAAGGCGTGGCGGACGCCGCCGTGGAACGGGCTGAGGCTGTTGCGGCAGACCGCGGGCCGCTGCAACCCCTCGTCGATATTGTTCCGGAGAACATTTTTGGCGCTGTCAGTTCCAACGTCAATATGCTGCAAGTGATTCTGTTTACCATCCTGTGCGGCATAGCCTTGATGATGATTCCCAAGGAACGCAGTGAGCCTTTAGTCGCGATATTTAACGGCGCGGCGGACGTCATTCTCAAGATTGTCGATATGATTATGCGTTTGGCACCGATAGGCGTGTTTGGGTTGATGCTGGCGTTGGTCGTGGAAATCGAGTCGCCGGATGTATTTGTCGCCCTGGGCATGTATAGCCTGACCGTCGTTTTTGGTTTGCTTATCTTGGTTTATGTCGTCTATGCGACCATTATTAAAGTGTTTGGCGGCATGAACCCCCTCCACTTTTACAAGAGAATCTTGCCTGCCAAGCTTGTCGCGTTCTCGACCAGTTCCTCTGCGGCTACCCTTCCCGTCACTACGGAATGCGTGGAAGAACGGCTGGGTGTCAATAAGAAAATCAGCGGATTTGTGCTGCCCATCGGTGCAACAATTAACATGGACGGTACGTGTATGTACCAAGCTGTAGCCGCGGTATTCATTGCCCAGGTGACCGGCCATGACCTGACGTTGATAGACCAACTCACTATTGTGCTGACCGCCACGCTCGCTTCCATTGGCGCCGCCCCGGTACCGGGTGCGGGCATGATCATGCTGGTGATCGTCCTGGAATCGATCGGGGTCGATCCTGCCAGTATTTTCCTCATCCTGGCGGTTGACCGGCCGTTGGATATGTGCCGAACGGTGGTGAATATCACGGGAGACGCGATGATTGCGTTGGTTGTCAATAAAAGTAGCGGCTACAAGCTCGAACCGACGGTAGAGACGTGACCGCCTTAGGCGTTATAGACGGGCCGTAATGTGATGTATGATGTTCGCTGCGAGGCGCGCCGTCCGGTTGTCGATGTCCCATTCCGGATTGAGTTCGGCTAGGTCGATAGCAACCACCAGACCGCTGTCCAGTATTCGGTCGAGGCAGTCAAAAAAGAAGTGGTCCGGGGCCATGCCGATATAAGCTGGCGCGCTGACGCCGGGCGCATACGCCGCGGCAAATACATCGAGATCGATCGTGATGTAGATTCCTTCCTGACGCTGCAGGAGGGATTCGATCTTTGCATGGATCTCCGCCAGCTGGCCTGCATGGAAATCTCCGGCTAGGATATATGCCGTTCCGGTTTTGTCTGCCGTAGCAAAGCGCGCTTGGGTATTGCCGGCTGCTTGGATGCCGATGGCTAAATAGGCAAAGTCCGCGTAGCTGGGCTGCAGGGATTCCGCGATTTGCCAAAAACCGGTTCCTGAGCTCGGCCCCGTTCCTTGTGTTGGCCGGTTGTCGAAATGTGCATCGAAATTAACCATGCTGGGCGGCCGCCCGGTCGCCTGTAAAATCCCCTGATAATGCCCGTAGGTAATCTCGTGGCCCCCGCCTAATAGAATCGGAAAACCGCCGGCCAGGAGAATGGTCTGGACTGCCTTGGCCAACTGATGCTGGGCTTGCTCCAGGTTGCCCTTTGGGCAAATAATATCTCCCGCATCGGCCAACTGTTGCGTTGGGTGGTGGACGGGCAAATTTGCCAGCGCGCGGCGCAAGGCCTTGGGTCCGTTCCGCGCACCGATGCGTCCCTGATTGCGGCGAACTCCCTCATCGCAGGCAAATCCCAGAAACACCACGGCACCCGATAGATCGGCGTCTTGTCCCGCCGAAATGTCCGCTAGGGTCATGTGCTGGTGCCAGCGTAGTTGCCCGGGCTCGATGCCGTCAATCCGGCCCTGCCAAATGTCCCGAACGGGGGGCTGGTAGTACGCGCGATTTAGCGTATCCGATTTCCTCGTTTCCATACGGATGTTGGTTTTAGGGTACCTTGGTTATAGAAAATGTCCCGATAATCGTTCGTATCGTAGGCCTGCATGTCAGCTAGCGCGCCCAATGCGAGCGTACCCCGGTCGCTTAGACGCAACGCCTGGGCTGCACGAAACGATAGCCCAGCGAGGGTTTCCGCTAGCGAAAGCTTCTCGTATGCACCCAGTATGGCCGCTTGGGTCAACAGGTCGCCCATGGGGGCCGATCCGGGGTTCCAATCACTGGCAATTGCGAGGCAAGCGCCGGCATCCAGCAAGCGGCGCGCCGGAGCGAAGCCCATGCCTAGCCCGAGTGATGCCCCGGGGAGGGCAACGGCGACCGTGTCCGAATCGGCAAGAAGCTTAATCTCCCGCTCGCCACTGGCCTCCAGGTGGTCCGCCGACATAGCGCCTACGGCAACGGCCAGGGCCGCGCCTCCTGTGCTGAACTGATCGGCATGTACGGTAACACCGAAGCCCAATTCCTGGGCCGCTAGAATGTAGGCGTAGGCTTCAGCCGGGTCGAAAGCCGACTCCTCCACGAAGATGTCCACACGGTCGGCAAGGTTTTCGTGTCGCACGGCCGGCAATAAGGATTCGATCAAATGCCGTAAGTAAGCCGTAGGCGACTCGGGGAAATCGTGGGGTTTCATATGGGCGGCTAAACAGGTGGGAATCAGGTCTGCCGGGGTTTCTTCTCGCGCTTGCGCAATGGCACGCAGCATCGAGAGTTCATGCTGCGTGTCTAGACCATAGCCGCTCTTTACTTCGATGGACGTCACGCCTTGGCGAAGGAGGCGGTTAGCGCGCGTGGCCGTCAGACCGGCCAATTCGGAGGGTGAGGCACGCCGGGTTTGCTGCACGGAATCCCAAATGCCGCCACCGGCCTTTGCAATCTCGAGATAGCTCTTGCCCGCCACCCGCAACGCATAATCCCGCGCGCGGTTGCCCGCGAAACAGATGTGCGTGTGGCAGTCGATAAAGCCGGGCAACAAGGTTTGCTTGCCAGCGATCTCTTCGACGGCGGCCTGGTCAAATTCCTGGGCGAGGGCATCAAATCGGCCTACTGCCTTGACCCGTCCGTCGTGGACGACCACGCCGCCGTGCTCGATGACATCCAAGCGTTCGTCTGCAATCGGTCCTTTGATCGGAAGGCCGTGCAGCGGGATGATTTGTGAAAAGGGACCGATTAATTTTATCATATCCGTGTTTCAATTAAGACAATGTGACGGTGTTTAGACGATCAACCCAAACCGCTCTCCGCATGCCGTTGCGCTTTCGTATCCTGCGTCATGGTGGCGAAAGATTCCCATCGCGGGGTCGTTGTGCAGCACCCGGCGGAGGCATGCATCGGCGCGCTCAGTACCGTCCGCCACGATGACGACCCCCGCGTGTTGGGAATAGCCCATGCCCACGCCGCCACCATGATGGAAAGATACCCACGTGGCGCCGCCAGCGGTGCTGCTCATGAGGTTGAGCAGGGGCCAGTCCGACACAGCATCCGAACCGTCTTTCATGGCTTCGGTTTCCCGGTTTGGCGACGCTACCGAGCCGCAGTCAAGGTGGTCGCGTCCAATGACGATAGGTGCGTTGACTTTGCCCGATCGGACGAGTTCGTTGAACAGCAAGCCGGCTTGTTCGCGTTCGCCCATCCCCAGCCAGCATATCCGGGAGGGGAGGCCCTGAAAGGCAATCTTGTCCCGAGCCTGCGTCAGCCACGCATGCAGCCCCTTGTTATCGGGGAATAGCTCCAGCAAAGCACGGTCGGTTGTGTAAATGTCTTCCGGATCGCCAGACAAGGCTACCCACCGAAAGGGTCCCATGCCTTCGCAAAACAACGGCCGGATATAGGCGGGGGTGAACCCCGGGAAGTCAAAGGCTTTCGGTTCGCCGCCTTCTTTGGCAAATTCGCGCAGGTTGTTGCCATAATCGAAGGTCACCGCACCCCGCCGCTGCAACTCGAGCATGTAGCCGACGTGCCGTGCCATGCTTTGCAACGACCGCGCTTTGTAGGCCTCCGGGTCGTTGATCCGGAGCGTGGCTGCCTCGGCGAGGCTGAGGCCGTGTGGGACGTATCCGTTCAGGGGATCGTGGGCCGATGTTTGATCGGTGAGTACATCCGGAACAAGGTTTTCTTCCAGCAGTTTGGCCAGGAAATCACCCGCGTCGGCAACCACGCCGATGGAGATCGATTCTTGGTTCGCCATCGCGCGCCGGGCCCATGCGATGGCTTCGTCGGGCGACTCGGTCATCCGGTCAATATAGCGCATTTCCAAGCGTTTCCGAATGCGGGCGGCATCGACGTCGGCGCCGATGAATACCGCGCCCGCCATCGTTGCGGCCAGGGGCTGCGCGCCTCCCATGCCCCCGAGCCCGGCACTGACCACGAGGCGACCACGGAGATCGCCGTCGAAATGTTGCTTGCCACAGGCAACAAAAGTTTCGTAGGTGCCCTGAAGTATGCCTTGGCTGCCGATGTAGATCCAGCTCCCCGCCGTCATTTGTCCGTACATCATCAGACCCTTGGCGCGCAGTTCGTTAAAATGTTCCCACGTGGCCCATTTCGGCACCAGGTTGCTGTTGGCGAGGAGCACGCGGGGCGCTTCGGGGTGCGAACGGACTATCCCGACAGGCTTGCCAGACTGGACGAGCAGGGAATGATGGTCGTCAAGATCCAGTAACAGGGTGATAATTTTTTCCAACGCTTGCCGGTTTCGTGCCGCCTGCCCGATGCCGCCGTACACGACCAGTTCTGCCGGGTCCTCGGCAACATCGCCGTGCAGATTGTTAAGCAACATCCGTAGTGCGGCTTCCGTTTGCCAACTTTTGGCGTGGAGCGTGTCGCCGGTGGGAGCGTGGTAATGCGGATGCTTGGCGTAGGTGTCAAGAAAGGTCGAAAGCTTCATAGTACGGGTCGTTAAGGTTAAATTGTAATGCCGATGCTGTTGCATTGGCTTCGCTCACCAGCTGGCCACTGGCGATAAGTTGCTGGAGTTTTTGGATGTCGTAGGCGAATATGCGGTCTTTTTCAGCAAAAGGCACCTCGCTACGGACAAGTTCATGGCAACGTTCCAATACGGCTGCGGACTTCAGTGGCCGCCTGAAATCGAGTGCCTGAGCCGCGTACAGCAGCTCGATTGCGAGGATGTTTTCCACGTTGTCGAGAACCTGGTTGAGCTTGCGCCCACTGATGGAACCCATGGACACGTGGTCTTCCTGCCCCAGCGAGGTGGGGATGCTGTCTGCGCTGGCAGGGAAGCAAAGGGATTTGTTTTCGGATACAAGCGCTGCCGTAGTGTACTGCGGAATCATGAAGCCTGAGTTGAGTCCGGCATCCTGAATCAGGAGTTTAGGCAGGCCGTACCGTCCTTCGATGATGAGGTAGCTACGCCTGTCCGAAATGTTTCCCAGCTCCGCAGCGGCTGTGGTGGCGTAGTCAAGCGCCATCGCCAGGGGCTGGCCGTGGAAGTTGCCCCCGCTAATGGTGTCCGTCGCGTTGAGGATGATCGGGTTGTCGGTCACCGCATTGATTTCGATTTCGGTCAGCTCCCGCAAGTGTTGCCAAGCGGTGCGCGACGCCCCATGTACCTGGGGAATGCAGCGGAGTGAGTACGGATCTTGCACCCGGCCACAGTCGGGATGCGAATTGGCAATTTCCGAACGGCTGAGCAATTGCCATAAGCGGTGCGCAACGAGTTGGCTGCCCGGAAACGGGCGGATTTTGTGCAGACGCGCATCAAACGGCTGGTACGATCCGACCAGCCCGTCGATGGACATCGCCCCGATGAGATCCGCGGCCTCCAGAAGATTGTGGAAGCGGTACAATGCGTGTACGGCATGCGCGGCGATGAATTGCGTGCCGTTGATTAGCGCCAGACCCTCCTTGGGGCCTAACTGCAATGGCGCTAGCCCGTGCGCGGTCAGTACGTCGGCCGCGGGTTGGATTTTTCCCCGATACGCAACTTCGCCTAGCCCGATTAACGGAAGGAACAAATGGGAGAGCGGTGCGAGATCACCGGATGCGCCGACAGAGCCTTGCTCCGGCACGAGGGGGGTGATGTCGCTGTCGACCATCCACATAATCCGTTGAATTGTTTCTGGCCGTATGCCCGAAAAACCTTGCGCTAAGGCGTGCACCTTAATAATCATCATGGTTTTGGCCAATTGGGGCGCGATGGGGTTGCCCACGCCCACTGCATGGCTCATCAGCAGGTTGTGTTGCAACTGCGCTGTTTCTTCTGCCGAGATGATGGTGTCGCAGAGCGGACCGAACCCGGTGTTGATTCCGTACACCACATCGTGATGCTGGACAATCTCCTCAACAAAACCGGCTGAGCGGGCCACCTTATTTCGTGCCGCGTCCGTCAGCCTTCCTTGGCATCTGCCTTGGCAAAGCTGTATGGCTAGATCAATCGTCAGTCGATCAATACCGTATCGGAAGGATTTACTCATGATGGCTATGTGTTAATGTAGCGTGGGTTATGATGCGTTGGGCGAGCGGACGGCAGGCACATTCCTGTTCCAGCGCGGTGATGGCGGGCAGGAGGGGGGCTATGGCTGGATGATCTTCCAGGAGATCCTGCATGGCTTCCCGGATGTTGTCCCACAGGGGTTGGATGCGAGCCAACAAATTTGTACCCTGCTCCGTTAGACTGACCATTTGCTTGCGCCCGTCGTTCTCACTCCGGGAGATGTCCAGCAGTCCTTTTCGCCGAAGCTGGCTTACCAATTGGCTGGACGCCGAATGCGAAACCGAGAGCCTGTCGGCGATCGTCGTGATGGATAGCGTTCGATGGACGGATAGTAGGTGAAATAGCGGAAACCAGCCTGCTTCAAAGTCAATCCCGTGATGCTGGTACACCTTGTTCACCTCCGCGATGAAATATTCGCTGACCCGACGCAGGCGGCTGCCCAGTACGAGACCCCCTAGGGATTGGTAGAAATCCATAATTCGGTTAAATTACTTAAGTGCTTATACAATTTTACGAAGAATCCCGCAGATTCAGAAATTTTTTTGACAGAACGAGGTTCGTCGTTCAGGCAAATCGCTATGCCCGAAACGGGGATCCTGTTATCGTGCTGGGCCAACGGCCAGCGCGAAAGGTGGCGGCCATGAAGATGTTGACGGGTGCTTTTGTTGCATAGCTGACAAAAACGGTGACAAAATATCAAGCGTATGTTAAAAACGATTTCCGCGTTCGTCGTCCTGCGTGTAGGTTATCTCAACGGGGAACCTTAATTTTACGCCAGCGATGTCCGGGATATTCCGTTTTAAGCAGTTTGATGTCGACCAGACCGGTTGTTCGATGAAAGTCAACACGGATGGCGTGCTTTTAGGCGCGTTAGCCTCGGCTGCAGCACCCACACGGGTATTGGATATCGGCACCGGGACGGGCGTCATTGCGCTTATGCTTGCCCAGCGTTTTCCGCAAGCGGCAATCGACGCCATCGAGATCGACCCGCAGGCAGCGGCTACGGCGGCCCGAAACTTCAGGCAGTCGGTCTTCGCCCCGCGGCTGGCGTGCCATACGGTGGGCCTGGCTGATTTCGAGGCAGAGGGGCAATACGACTTGCTGGTCTCCAATCCGCCTTACTTTCTCGATTCGCTTAAAAATCCGGATCAGCGCAAAAGCACGGCGAGGCACACGGATTGGTCCTTTTTCGAACGGTTGCTGAGTTGCGCAAGCCGGTGGTTGACGGACAAAGGGAGCTTGCAGCTGATTCTGCCCATTCCTATCGCTGAGGAGTTGTGTGAGCGGGCCGCACGCGGGTTTGGTCTCTTCTGCCAGTGGCGGATCGACATCCACTCCTTTGAAGGGAAAGCCCCCGTCCGGTGCATCGCCGCGATGGGCCGGGATGATGTGAAGGAAGCACGCGAACCGTTTATGATTTATGCCGCAGCAGGCCAGTATAGCGATGCGTACCGGCGTGTATTGCGCGATTTCTTTTTGGCTTTTTGATTGGCTACTTTCGTGGCGCCGGTCAGTAGACTGCATACACGTACATGACGAAAATCGGATTATTATCAGACACCCACGGGCACCTCGATGAGGCAGTGTTCACGCATTTTGCCCAATGCGACGAAATTTGGCATGCGGGCGATTTCGGGAACATGGCCGTGGCCGATACCCTGGCCGCGTTCAAGCCGCTTCGGGGTGTGTACGGCAATATCGACGGGCAGGATATCCGGCAGGTATATCCGGAGCATCTGCGCTTTCACTGCGAGGAGGTGGACGTATGGATGACGCATATTGGCGGCTATCCGGGTCGGTATAGTCCCTTGGTGAAAAAGGAAATCCAACAGCAGCCGCCCAAACTTTTTATTTGCGGCCATTCCCATATCCTGAAAGTCATGTTTGACCAAAAGCTGCAATGCCTGCACCTCAATCCTGGCGCGGCAGGCAAGCAAGGCTGGCATACCGTAAGCACCCTGATGCGCTTTAGCATCACCGGCGACCGCATTGAAAATTTGGAAGTGATTGAGCTGGCAAAATAGCTTGCCGGTGAGGCGGCAGCTTAGAGATTATCCCTGACATCCAGCAGAAATGCCTTCAGCCGATGGAGCGAGTCGATGACACGCTGGTTTTCCCGGGCTTCGTTTTTGTTGCTTTTGAGAAAGTCCCGTGCTCCCTGCAACGTATAGCCCTTTTCCTTGACCAGGTTGAAAATAATCTTCAGGTTGGCGATGTCGTCGGGTGTAAAAAGCCGGTTGCCCTTTTTGTTTTTTTTGGGTTGGATGATGTCGAACTCCTTTTCGTAAAACCGAATCTGCGACGCGTTGACGGAAAACATCTCGGTGACTTCACCCATGGTGTAGTACAATTTGTTTATTTCACGGTCTTTGTATGGCATGATGGTTAGGGTTCGTCTCTCGTTCAACAAATATACACGCGATGGCCTGCATTTGCAAACCGCCCGGCGATGAAAATCCGGGCCGGCGGAATCGGTAATTAGTCAAAAGACTGATTTTCCTTGGATGCCGCGTCCAGTATCGCCAGGTACTCCGTCGGGGTGAGGTCGCCGAAAATAAAATTGACCGGGTTCACCGGTTGCCCGTTTTTGTGTACTTCGTAATGAAGGTGGGGCCCTGTCGACGTGCCCGTGTTGCCTACATAACCGATCAGGTCGCCCCGTTTGACGCGCTGGCCGGCACGCACGGCAGCTTTGCTCATGTGGCCGTAGAGGGTCTTGTAGCTGTATCCGTGGTCGATCATCACGCGCAATCCATAACCACCGTCGTAGCCCGCGGACTCGATCACGCCGTTGCCGGTGGCATACACGGGGGTTCCGATGGGCGCGGTGAAATCGATACCGGAATGCATCATACGGATTTTGTGCACGGGGTGGATGCGCACGCCGAAACCGGATATGGCGCCCCGCAGGGTGCGATTGTCCACCGGCTGTATCGACGGGATGCTCGCCATCATTTCGGCTTTTGACATGGCCATCTCCGTCAGTTCGTCATACGATTTGGACTGCACGTACAGCGCACGGGAGATATAGTCTAATTTCTTCGCTGTTTCGATCATCAGGTCAGCGTGCACGTAGTCCTCGAGGTTTCGATAACGGTTGACGCCCCCAAACCCGGCCTTGCGGATGTCGCTGTCGATCGGTTCGGCTTCGAAGATGACACGGTAGATATTATCGTCGCGCTCCTGCATATTATCGAGTGAGGCTTCGAGCTGCGCCAGACGGTCTTGCATGATGTCGTAATGCAATGCCATCTGGTTGACCTCCCGCTTAAGCTGCTTCTCATTAGGCGAGTCAATAAACGTGAAGCCAATATACAGCAGGAAAAGCGCGAAAGCGAACGAGCTCGTCACAAAGCCGAGTACGCGAAGCGTAATCTTCTTTGAGCTCCTTTTGACTTTTTCGTACTTTAAGGTGCGGGAATTGTAATAGTACTTCGTTTTCGCCATACGTGTTTTGTGTCTCCGTTGATGGTTTGGACGCCAAGCGCACAAAGATAGGCCATAAACCCGGATGGTGTTTGCTAAAAAATGTTAAATTCGTAAATCCTTCCTTGGTAGAGGCGCAGGACATGATTATCGTTAGCCGTTTTTTGACACGTGTGTTTAGTTTGGGCTTTGCCAAAGGCATGGTGGTGTTCCCGTTTATCCTGTTCGCCGACCGCCGTTACCGGCATGACCCCGTATTGCTAAACCATGAACGCATACACTACCGCCAGGCTATCGAGTTGCTTGTGGTGGGTTTTTACCTGCTCTATGTGGCCGAATTTCTGTTTCGTTGGGTACAATACGGCAGTCGCCGGCGGGCCTATTACGAAATTTCGTTCGAACGCGAGGCGTACCGCCACGAGCGCGACCTCCATTACCTCGCCAACCGAAAGCCGTGGGCCTTCCGCGCGTATTGGCGATAAAACAGCCAGGAATTGTTTACGCGATTAGTTTCAGAAAGGAGCTGAGCTTGGCTTTCAGTTGCCTGCGGTCCACGATAAAGTCGAGGAAGCCGTGTTCCAGTACGAATTCGGCCGTTTGGAATCCCTTGGGCAAATCCTTCTTGATCGTCTCCTTGATTACCCGCGGGCCGGCAAAACCGATCAGTGAGCCTGGCTCCGCAATGTTGATGTCGCCCAGCATCGCGTACGATGCGGTAACGCCACCCGTAGTCGGGTCCGTCAGCAAGCAGATATAGGGGATTTTCGCTTTGCTGAGCAGGGCTAGTTTGGCTGCGGTCTTCGCCATCTGCATTAAGGAGAACGCGGCCTCCATCATGCGCGCACCACCCGATTTGGAAATCAGGAAAAAGGGAATTTTGTGGGCAATGCAGTAGTCAATGGAACGTGCAATCTTTTCGCCGACCACCGAGCCCATCGAGCCTCCGATAAAGGTAAAGTCCATACAAGCCACGACGAGATCTTCTCCGTCAATTTTGCCGTGGGCACAACGTATTGCGTCATTCAGCCCCGTTTTGGCATAGCTTTCTTCCAGGCGCTCGGTATAAGGCTTGGTGTCGCCAAACTCCAGCGGGTCGCCAGAGCGTAGGTTGGCAAACAGCTCCGTGAATTGGTTGTCGTCAAAAACAATGGAAAAATATGCAGCAGAACCGATACGCAAGTGATATCCACAGTAGTGACATACATACTTGTTCTCAATCTGCTCGATGCTGAGCAGCGGCTTTTTGCAGGATGGGCACTTGTTCCAGAGTCCGTCAGGAGCCTCTTTTTTATGTTCTGTCGCCGTGTTGATACCGGCTTTGTCACGTCTAAACCAACTCATGAAGCATGATTAATCTGACTGCAAATAAACGAAAAATTATCTAGAATGTCATGCGCCCTGCAGAAAGGCCACGCATCCGGGGTATTTCCGCGTCCAAGGGCATAGCGAGGCACAATAGCGCCAAGCTACGGCTACAGCATGCTGTGGTGGATAAACGTCACGGTGCTGTCGGCAGGGCGTGCAGTTTGTGCTTGCGACAGCAACTCGCCTAAATTCACCAGCTGGCTTTTGTAGGCCAATTCGCTGGGGGTGCCATGTACGTTCAAGCGGGCCAGCTGTTGTTGTTGCTGGTTCAGCATGCGGGTGAATGCAATTTTGTAGGTGTCGTTGATGGGCGTAGAGGGAGGGAATACCTGCGCCATGGCATCGACCTGTTTGCCGTGTTTCCAGAACCGGTAGCAGACGTGTGGTCCGGTGGCCAGGCCGGTGCTGCCGACGTAGCCGATTACCTCGCCTTGCGTCACGCGCTGTCCCTTTTTTACAGCGCGCTTACTCATATGCAGGTATTGGGTGCTGTACACGTCGTCGTGCTTGATTTTCACGTAGTTGCCGTTGCCGCTGCCGTAGGCTGACTCTACGACGACCCCATCGCCCGTGGCAATGATAGGTGTACCGTGCGGAGCTGCGAAATCCGTCCCTAAGTGCGCACGCCATACCCGTTGCACGGGATGCAAACGCCGCATGGTGTATTGGGAGGAGATGCGTGTGTATTTGACGGGTGCGCGCAGGAAGCTACGGCGCAGGCTCTTGCCATCTTCGTCATAGTAACCGCCGTTGTCCTCGTCATCACCTTTGAAATAATGCGCTTGGTATTCTTTGCCGTTATGGGAAAATATCGCGGAAGAAATACGCCCTGTGCCGACTGCCTCGCCTTCGACGTACGTGCGCTCGTACATAATCTTAAACCAGTCTCCTTTGTTGATCCGGTAAAAGTTGATCGCCCAACCGTAGATTTCTGCGAGTTGCACGGCTAGTTCGGTGCTTGCTCCCTGATCTTGCAGGGTCATGTACAGCGAACCGTCGATAACGCCAGCCACTTGTTCTGTCCGGCGTTCCACTTCCTTTTGTTCGGAATAAATGCGGATGGAATCCCGCAGGTCATATACGATATAATCTACGGCATTCGGCTGGTAGACGAAAACAGCGGCTTTGCCCGTTTCGTTCTTGAACACGGAATACGGGTTTCCGACACTGATCCGGCGTACGTCAAATACGTCGCGGGATTTTTCCGCAATCGTGTGTACGGTAGGAAGCTCGATTTGGTAGCGTTGTAAAATGGTAGAAAGAAATTCGTTTTTGCCGACGGTGTGCTCCTCGATAGCATAGGAGCCAACGGGAATGCCAAAGTAGGTTTCTTCGGGAACTTCGGCCAACTCCTCCGTCTCGGGGCGTGTTTCGGCCGCTGAATCGTCAAAGGACGACAGGAAGATGAATCCGGTGCCTAAAAAAAATACTAAACCTGCGAGTACGAATGGGAGCGGATTCTTTTTGTTTTTCATGTTTCTATCCCCTCATTTCGGTCCCCGATAGATGGGAAACAAAATGTGCTTGTGGTTTGCGTTATGATAAAATGGTATGGAAATCCCTCGGGATCGTCATTATTCGTTACGCAAATAAAACAATTATATTATACATAGCCTAATTTTTAACATTTTTTCACATCAATGCGCGTGAGGGGAAAATTGGGGCGGGATATCAAAAAAGGACAGGCTGTGGTAGAATTTGTTGCATCGTCCACAACACGGGTTGCCTGCCGTCCGTCGGCAGGCAAACCCGCGCGATTGGCGGGAGGTCAAAAAAAGAGCCCCGGCACGCGGCCGGGGCTTCAAAAAACGAACTGATTTGCCTTTCGGCAAAGGTATTATGCTTTTACGGCCAGTTCCTCGGCCATGGCTTTGCCGATCTCAGCAGGAGACTCGACGACACGGATGCCGCATTCCCGCATGATTTTCATTTTGGCTTCGGCCGTGTCATCGGCGCCGCCGACGATAGCCCCTGCGTGGCCCATACGACGGCCCGGAGGCGCTGTTTGTCCGGCAATAAACCCGACAACGGGCTTGGTCCCGTGCTCCTTGATCCAGCGGGCGGCTTCGGCTTCCATGCCGCCGCCGATTTCGCCGATCATGATGATGCCTTCGGTTTCCGGATCATTCATTAACAGTTCCACGGCTTCCTTGGTGGTCGTGCCGATGATCGGGTCGCCGCCAATGCCGATGGCTGTAGTGATGCCCAAGCCGGCTTTCACCGTTTGGTCTACCGCTTCGTAGGTCAATGTGCCGGATTTGGAAACCACGCCCACATTGCCTTTTTTAAATATAAAGCCGGGCATGATGCCGATTTTGGCTTCGCCGGCCGTGATGATTCCAGGGCAGTTAGGCCCGATGAGCCTTGATGGTTTGTCGCTGAGGTAAGATTTTACCTCGATCATATCCTTGGTAGGGATGCCTTCGGTGATGCACACGATCACCGCAATGCCCGCTTGCGCAGCTTCCATAATAGCGTCAGCCGCAAACGGAGGCGGCACGAATATGATGGAGACGTTCGCGCCTGTTTCGCGCACGGCGTCTTCCACGGTGTTGAATACCGGACGCTCGAGGTGGGTTTGCCCGCCCTTGCCCGGGGTTACCCCGCCGACAACCTGCGTGCCGTATTCAATCATTTGCGAAGCATGGTATGTGC
>CAYUIZ010000054.1:0-20152 GCA_964444885.1 uncultured Sphingobacteriaceae bacterium
AAAAGTGGCCCGCACGCGCCGACACCGGAAAGGCAGGAAACACGCGGCGACTATTGGTCAGGCATGGCCACCTACACCTTAGCGCGCGCATCATCGCCAAGCTCACCCACCAGCGTCACCGTAGGCTCAGACGTGCCCTAGGTGCGCATACACAAGGACGGCGGCGTCATTAGCGAAGCGGAGAGCTGACGGCGGCGGGCTGTAGCAGATCTAATTAAGTTACACAAATTACAATACATTAAAATCTCATTACCTGATACTTAGGTAATATAAGTTAAAGAAAAAGGATAGGACTAAAATTAAATGCGCAATTAAATTTGTTTTATGCGATAACCCTGCTATTTTTGACATCCCCGCATGCCGGCTTCCAAATCGGCCGGGTCGTATACCATTTTTCAACAAAATATTGACTATTAGAATGGAATTTTTACAAAACAACCTAATTTACATGATCCCTGTCCTAGGGCTTATCGGCATCATTGTGATGGCGGTCAAATCTGCCTGGGTATCCAAGCAGGACGCCGGCGATGCGAATATGCAGTCCTTGGCCGGTCACATCGCGGCGGGCGCGATGGCCTTCCTCAAAGCGGAGTGGAAGGTCCTCTCCTATTTTGTTGTTGTCGCGGCATTGTTGCTTGCGTGGTCGGGCACGCTGGTGGAAACATCCAGCTGGCTTATCTCGATTGCGTTCATCATTGGTGCGGTTGTCTCCGCGCTTGCCGGTTATATCGGCATGAACGTGGCCACGAAGGCCAACGTCCGCACGACACAGGCCGCTCGCACGAGCCTGACCCAGGCGCTGAAGGTCTCCTTCACTGGCGGAACGGTCATGGGCTTAGGGGTAGCGGGTCTTGCCGTGCTGGGCATGGGCGGACTATTTATCGTATTATACCAAATGTACGTGGTCAGCACGGGCGCGTCGGTTAACGGGGTCGAGATGGAAAAAGCCATCGAAGTGCTCGCCGGATTTTCCTTGGGTGCGGAGTCCATTGCGCTCTTTGCCCGGGTTGGCGGCGGCATCTACACCAAGGCTGCTGACGTGGGCGCCGACCTGGTGGGCAAAGTAGAGGCAGGCATCCCCGAGGATGACGTGCGGAACCCCGCCACCATTGCCGACAACGTGGGCGACAACGTGGGCGACGTGGCGGGCATGGGCGCGGACTTGTTCGGCTCCTATGTCGCAACGATCCTCGCGACCATGGTATTGGGCCGCGAAGTCCTTTCCAACGACAACTTCGGGGGTATCGCTCCCATCCTGTTGCCGCTCCTGATTGCGGGCATCGGGCTGATTTTCTCGATCGTGGGTGCGGCGCTCGTTCGCGTCAAGAACGATAACGGGGACGTGCAAAAGGCCTTGAACATCGGCAACTGGTCGTCGATCATCCTGACGGCTATCGCTTGTTATTTTATCGTAGGCTGGCTCATGCCCGCACACGAGATGGTACTGCGCGGCGTGGCCTTCACGTCAATGGACGTTTTCTGGGCAATTGTCGTTGGCCTCATTGTCGGCGCACTGATGAGCATCGTCACGGAGTATTACACGGCCATCGGCAAGCGACCCGTCTCGTCGATTGTGAAGCAATCGTCGACCGGACATGCGACTAATATCATTGGGGGCATATCCGTGGGCATGGAGTCCACGGCAATCCCCACGATCATTCTGGCTGGCGGCATCATCGCTTCTTATTCCTTTGCTGGCCTGTATGGCGTCGCCATCGCAGCGGCGGGCATGATGGCCACCACGGCTATGCAGTTGGCTATCGACGCCTTTGGCCCGATTGCGGACAACGCCGGAGGCATCGCCGAAATGAGCGGCCTGCCCAAGGAAGTGCGCCAGCGCACGGACATCCTCGACGCCGTGGGCAACACCACCGCGGCCACGGGCAAAGGCTTTGCCATTGCCTCGGCAGCCCTGACGGCGTTGGCACTGTTCGCCGCTTTCGTTGGGATTGCGGGTATTGATGCCATTAACATTTACAAAGCACCGGTATTGGGAGCCTTGTTTGTAGGCGCGATGATTCCGTTCATATTCTCTTCCCTCGCCATCGCCGCCGTCGGGCGCGCAGCCATGGCCATGGTTGAAGAAGTACGTCGGCAGTTCCGGGAAATCCCCGGCATTATGGAATACAAAGCAACCCCCGAATACGACAAGTGCGTGGAGATCTCCACCAAGGCCTCCATCCGCGAGATGATCCTTCCCGGCGCCATTGCGCTGTTGGTTCCCATCGCTGTGGGCTTCGGATTCAAGGACGTGTTTGAAGCCACTTCCTCGGCCGAGATCTTAGGCGGCCTGTTGGCGGGCGTCACCGTTTCCGGCGTACTGCTGGGTATGTTCCAAAACAACGCCGGTGGCGCGTGGGACAACGCCAAGAAGTCGTTCGAAGCGGGTGTCGAAATCAACGGCAAGATGGAATACAAAGGCTCGGACGCACACAAGGCATCGGTCACCGGTGACACAGTGGGCGATCCGTTCAAAGACACGTCGGGCCCGTCGATGAACATTTTGATCAAACTGATGTCCATCGTCTCCCTCATCATTGCGCCGCACATCAGCGTGGGTCCGGGCGGACATGGTGCGCAGCTTGAAGAAGTAACCGCTCCTGAACCCGTGGTGGTAGCCTACGAGGCGCCTCAGGGCAGCGAGCTGAACGAGTCAAACACGGTCGTGTATAACAATTAAAATACACTTGACCGCCTAACCCTTCAAAAACGGAGGCCCATCGATGGCCTCCGTTTTTGTTTCTGACGGACGCAAATCGCTGTTTCTATGGAAAATGCCTCCTCGACTGCTGTCTCCGCCTACGCTGAAACCCGTAGCCACGAGTCCTTCCCTGGGTCGTCCGCCCCTGCGATTTATTATTTGTTTAATAATAAAAATTTGTAGGTTTGGCAGCAGCAACACAATTAACCAAATATTAACTTCATACCGTAACAACGCACGTATGTTATACAAAAAATCCATCGCCAGCTTGGTGGCGGAAGCCCGTCAAAGTGGGCAGGGAACACTAAAACGCACCCTGAGCAGTACCGGGCTGGTCGCGCTGGGCATTGGCGCCATTGTGGGCGCAGGCTTGTTTTCGCTAACAGGAATCGCTGCTGCCGAAAACGCGGGCCCAGCCGTTACAATATCGTTTATCGTAGCCGCACTGGGCTGTGCTTTCGCCGGATTGTGCTACGCCGAATTTGCCGCCATGATTCCCGTGGCGGGCAGTGCTTACACCTATTCGTACGCCACCATGGGCGAATTCATGGCATGGATCATTGGCTGGGACTTGGTGCTGGAATATGCGCTGGGCGCGGCTACCGTGGCGTCCAGCTGGTCGCAATATCTCAACCAATTGCTCCTCGAGTTTAACATACAGCTCCCGCACCACTTGATGCACGGACCTTGGGAAGGCGGCATTATTAACCTTCCGGCCATCCTCATCGTCTGCTTGCTATCCTTGTTGCTGATGCGCGGCACGCAGGAGTCATCCTTAGTCAACAATATCCTCGTGGTCGTTAAAGTTGCCGTCGTACTTATTTTTATCGCCCTGGGCTGGAGCTTCATCAACCCGGCTAACCACACACCCTTCATCCCCGTGAACGAGGGTGAACAGATGCTAAAATCAGGTCAGATTGGTTTCTTCGACTTCTTCAAGAGTGATTATTTTGGTGAATACGGCATCAGCGGAATCATGCGCGGCGCAGGCGTCGTCTTCTTTGCCTTTATCGGATTCGATGCCGTGAGCACGGCTGCGCAGGAAGCTAAGAACCCCCAAAAGGGCATGCCCATTGGCATCATCGGTTCCTTGATCATCTGTACGATTTTATACGTGTTGTTTTCCCACGTGCTGACCGGGTTGGAGCACTACAGCGTGTTCGCCGGAGACGCCAAACCAGTAGCGACGGCCTTTGCCAAGACGGGTTATACCTTCCTCAACACGGCGCTAATCATCGCTATCCTTACGGGCTACACCTCCGTCATACTCGTGATGCTGCTCGGCCAAAGCCGGGTGTTCTACACGATGAGCCGGGATGGGCTGTTGCCTAAATTCTTTTCTGATCTATCGACGAAGCAGACGCCTTGGAAAACCAACTTGGTGTTCATGGTCTTTATCAGCATCTTCGCCGGATTCGTGCCTGTCGCCGATTTGGGACATATGGTCAGTATCGGCACCTTGTTTGCCTTCACGCTGGTATGCATCGGCATCCTGGTGCTCCGCAAAACCAACCCGGATGCACACCGCCCGTTCCGCACGCCATGGGTACCGCTGATTCCCATTTTGGGTATCGTGGTATGTATTGCCATGATGGCCTCCCTGCCGCTGGAGAGCTGGGAACGCCTGGCGGCATGGATGCTGTTAGGCACCGTGATCTACTTCGCCTACAGCAAACGCCACAGTAAGATCCGCAAGGCTATTCGGGAAGCAAAGGAGAATGAAGGGAATACGCCTGCAGCGGAATAAATCCCGTTTGCGCGAATACCGATAACGCAAAAAGGGAGCTTTCTTTCGAGAAGGCTCCCTTTTTTAATACGTGCGCAACCGCTATGAAAAAGGCTGTTGCGAACACCCTTTCTTACTGCTTGTGCAAGGAAAAGCGTTCCTCGCGCTCGCCCGTAAACCGCTGCCCGTCCACGTCGAGGGGGATAAGCCGGTTTTCAGCTACATGAAACGAAACCTCCGCTTCGTGGAACGTAATCGTGTTCCGGTCGATCGACCAGGCGCCGGTCATGACTTCGGGTTCGGTGCCTTCCCGCACATAACGAAACGTACTGTCGGCATTAATTTCGATCTCGGCGTTCACGCTTTCGCCTTCACAATCGGCGCAGGGCAACAGGCCCGCATAGGTACCGAAATAGTCCAGTGCATTGGCCGCATGATGCCCGTCAATAACCGTTTCTTCGGTTGGCGCAACTTCCGTGCTGTCTGCGGTTGTTCCGTCACCTCCCGTATTTGCACAAGCCGCAAATAAAACCGTGCTCCCAAGCAGCAGCACGGCGTAAATCGTATTCTGTTTCATAATTATTGAGTGTTTGTGTGTTTTATTCGTCATCCTCATCCAAGCCGTTGGCCAGGCGCCAGGCACCCTGCAATTCGGACAGCGCGTGGCGGTCCCGCTTGGATTTTGCAATTTCCATGCCGCGTTCGTACACGTTAATCGCCTCATCCGATTGGCCCAGGGCTTCGTGCAGCTTCCCCAAGTGGTAATAGGTTCCCACGTAATCCGGATGCGAAACCGTCAGTTGCGCATAGCGGGAAAGTGCTTCCGTTGTGTCCCCCGCTTTTGCGTACTCCGACGCGATGGCATACAGCAAAAACGGATCGTTGGGGCTTTCATTCAGAAATTCGAATAATTGCTTGAGTCGTTCGGTCATGTTTGTTCTAATCGATGGCGTAGGATGCCCGGCCGAGTCCGTCGGTCCGGATAACGGATGCGAAATTACAACTAATCTACCAAAATACCGGCGGAAGCCGATCCGGCTGGATCGCCACGACCACTCGGAATCTCAACCCGGCAATCAAACGACAATAAATTGACAGGAAAGCGGTCAGAAATATGCAAATAAAATGGTAGGTTTGTCCAAATCGGCCCCGGGTTATCCAGCAATTCCTTGGCACGCAAAGGTCGGGTTACGGTGGCCCCAGCAAGAAAAATAGAAGTAGTAAACCAATATGATATCGCCATGAATATATTAGTTTGTATAAGTAACGTGCCGGACACGACTTCCAAAATCACCTTCACGAATGACAACACGACGTTCAATGCAACAGGCGTGCAATTCATCATCAATCCGTACGACGAAATCGCGCTTTCCAAGGCCATTGACCTTGCGCAGGCTTCGGGCGGCAAAGTGACGGTTATCAACGTCGGCGAAGCCAGTACGGAAGCCACTATTCGCAAGGCCCTGGCAACGGGCGCCGACGAAGCCGTACGTGTGGACGCCGCGCCGCGCGACGCTTGGTTTGTCGCCCAGCAGATTGCCGCGCATGCCAAGACGCAAAGCTATGACCTGATTCTTACCGGTAGCGAGTCAATCGATTACAACGGTGGCCAGGTAGCGGCCCTAGTCGGCGAGCTGCTGGCTATTCCGTCGGTTTCCACCGCCAAGAAAATCAGCGTCGAAAACAGCTCGGCCGTCGTCGAGCGGGAAATTGAGGGAGGCAAGGAAGTGTTGGAAGCGCCCCTACCCCTGATCATCGGGACGGCGGAAGGCGTAGCCGAACCCAAGATCCCGAACATGCGCGGGATCATGAGCGCGCGCACCAAGCCTTTGCAGGTTGTGCCTGCGGCGGATGTGGCCGAACTATCCAGGATTGCCCACTACGAAACTCCAGCGCCGCGTGGCGCCGTGACAATGGTGGACGCCAACGATGTCAGCAAACTCGTCGACTTGCTGCACACCCAGGCCCGCGTGCTTTAGTCGTTTTCCCTTTTACCTTTTAATACGTTTTACCATGTCAGTATTAGTATACGTTGAAAATACCGCAGGAACCTTTAAGAAATCCGTTTACGAGGTAGTCTCCTACGCCAAAGCCATCGCCGACCTCAGCGGCAGCGAGGTGGTGGCGCTTTCCATTGGCGACGTCAATCCGGATGCACTCGCTTCCTTAGGAAAGTATGGCGCGTCGAAGGTGCTCAATGCGTCCTCCGCGCAGCTCAAATCGTTCGTAAACCGGGCTTACGCGTCGGTAATCGCCGCCGCCTGCCAGCAAACCGGTGCCGAGATTGTGGTGCTGTCCAATTCATTCAGCGGCAAAGGTCTGGCGCCCCGCGTGGCTGCCAAGCTGGAAGCCGGACTAGCCGACGGGGCCATCGAGCTTCCCCAACAAGACGGCGGCGTGTTTCGCGTCAAAAAGACGGCATTCTCGGGCAAGGCGTTTGCTACCGTCGAGTTGCTGTCCGATAAAAAAGTCATTGCACTTAACCCGAACGCATTCGAACTACGCGAAATCGGCGGCACCGCCACGGTGGAAGATTTCGAACCGGCGCTTGGCGGTAACGACCTGGATACGGTGATCAAGGATGTCGTGCGTGCCACGGACAAGGTGTCCTTGCCTGATGCGGAAATCGTCGTTTCGGCTGGCCGCGGACTAAAAGGTCCGGAACACTGGGCGATGATCGAAGAACTAGCCGAGGTGCTAGGCGCGGCCACGGCTTGCTCCAAGCCCGTGTCCGATGCAGGCTGGCGCCCACACTCCGAACACGTCGGCCAAACCGGCATTACCGTTAGCCCCAATCTGTATATCGCGATTGGTATCTCCGGCGCAATCCAGCACCTAGCGGGCGTGAGTGCTTCAAAAACCATCGTGGTCATCAATAAGGATCCGGAGGCTCCCTTTTTCAAGGTGGCAGATTTCGGCATCGTGGGCGACGCTTTTGACATTGTCCCCAAACTGACCGCGGCGATCAAGGCACATCAAGGGAACTGATAGCGTGCCGGGCTATCACCCAGCCCGGCAGACACAGCGGCCCTTCAACGGGATGCGGTGGAGCGAACCCGGCGTACTTCGCTGCGTACCGCGGCAAAAACGAGCTACCCCGTATTTATCGCATGGCTGTTTGATTTTTCATAAAAATGGTGTTACCTTTATTCTAGGATATCGGGCAACACCATTCCTTTGATTTTCGTGAGGCGAAACCATTAATGAAAAAAATAAAGTTAGATATCGTAGGCTTGTCCTATAGCCAAACGCAGTCTGGCGCGTATGCCTTGGTGCTGGGCGAGGTTTCGGGAAGACGGCGCTTGCCAATTATCATCGGTGGATTTGAAGCCCAGGCGATCGCCATCGAGATTGAGAAAATGACGCCCAGCCGGCCGTTGACGCACGATCTGTTCAAAACTTTTGCCGAGACGTACCACATCAAAATCGAAGAGGTGCTGATTTATAATTTGGTGGACGGGATTTTCTATGCCAAAATCCTGTGCAACGACGGCACGAAAATCACCGAGATAGACGCCCGCACATCCGACGCCATTGCACTTGCCGTACGCTTCAAAGCGAATGTGTACACCTACGAATTCATCATGGCATCGGCCGGCATCGTCATCGAAGGCAATGACTTTGTCTTCTTGGAAGGGGTCGAATCAGCCGATTCCAGCGATCCGGAAAGCAAAACCCCGCCCGGGGTGACGGGTTACGCGTCCATGTCCGACCAAGAGCTGCAAGAGAAGCTGGCCAAAGCCATCGCCGACGAATCCTACGAAAAAGCGGCTCGCCTGCGTGATGAGCTTGCGCGAAGAAAATCGTCGTAATCGATTAAAAAAACATATTCCCTACCCGAATCAAGCTCACCTATTCCTCAACAATCCGCATCGTATGACGCTAAAAACCAGACTAATTATCCTTAGTTTTTTTCAGTTTTTTGTATGGGGGTCATGGCTGATCTCCCTCGGTGGCTATATGGGCAGCCAACTGGGCTTCACCGGTATACAAATCGGTTCAGTCTATGCCACCATGGGTATTGCGTCCGTGTTCATGCCCGGCGTACTGGGTGTCGTAGCCGACCGCTGGGTGAACGCCGAACGCGTGCATGGCTTAGCGCACATTATTGCAGCTTTAGCGATGATCGCCTTGGCCACGGTTACCGAATTCTCGATATTTTATGCCCTCATGCTGGTCGTGTCGCTGTTCTACATGCCGACCATCGCCCTGACCAATGCCGTTTCGTACAACGTGCTGACCCAACGAAACTACGATGTGGTGAAGCATTTCCCCCCTATTCGTGTGTGGGGAACCGTGGGCTTCATCGCCGCCATGTGGATTGTCGACTTGCTTGGCTGGACGCAGAGCAACAAACAGCTTTACCTCTCCGCATTTTCGGGTTTGTTTTTGGGGCTTTATGCGTTCACCGTACCGCCGTCGCCACCATTTATTGACGAAACACGCAAAAAGTCGCTCATATCGTCGTTGGGACTGGATGCCTTTAGTCTGTTTAAGCAGCGGCGCATGGCGGTTTTCTTCGGGTTTTCCTTGTTGCTAGGCGCGGCGCTGCAAATTACGAACGCGTTCGGCACGCCATTCCTTCACGATTTCTCCGACACGTACCCCGATAGTTTTGCCGTGCAGCATCCCAACCTGTTGCTGTCCATATCCCAGATATCCGAGACCTTCTTCATTTTGCTGATTCCGTTCTTCCTCAGTCGCTTTGGCATCAAGAAAGTCATCATGTTTAGTATCATCGCCTGGGTATTGCGTTTTGGACTGTTCGGCCTGGGCAATCCCGCGGACAAGCTGTACTTGCTCGTCCTCTCGATGCTGATCTACGGCATGGCCTTCGATTTTTTCAACATATCCGGATCGCTCTTCGTCGAAAAAGAAGCGCATCCCAAGATTCGCTCCAGTGCACAGGGACTGTTTATGATCATGGCCAACGGCTTTGGCGCCATTATCGGGGGGCTGGGCAGCGGCTGGGTCGTCGACTATTTCACGGATAGCACCGGGGTTCGCGACTGGCAAAGCATTTGGTTTACGTTTGCCGGCTACGCGCTGATCCTGGGCCTGATCTTCCCCTTCGTGTTTCAATACAAACACAACCGCGAAGAAACAGCAGCCAACAACACGTAGCCCTTGGCCGGCACCAACATTATTCGGACAACTCAAAAAAAACGCTCGTCATGATGAAAAGCAAATTTCCACGCATCTTCGCATTAGTCACCGTCATACTGGCCGGTTTCCACTTTGCGGCGGGTCCTCGCGACGAGGGCATGTTCCCGTTGAGCGACTTGGACCGCGCGGGCTTGCGTGAGGCCGGGCTCAAAATCAGCGAAAACGACATTTACAACCCGGGCCAGATCGGCTTGGTCGATGCCTTGGTCCGCGTAGGCGGTTGCACGGGGTCATTCGTGTCGCCCGAGGGCCTGATTATCACCAATCACCATTGCACGTTCAGCGCGGTTCAACTCGCCAGCACGCCCGCCAACGACTACCTGAAAAACGGCTTCGTAGCGGACACGCGCGCGAAGGAGATTCAAGCTCAGGGCTTGACTATCCGCATCACGGACAGCTACCAGGACGTGTCGGAGCAAATATTGCACGCTGTGGCGGATATCGACGATCCCGTTGCCCGTATCCGCAAAATCCAGGACATGCAACGGCAAATCGCCCGGGAGGCAGAAGCGCTGGATCCCACCATTAGAGCCGAAGTATCGGAAATGTTCATCGGGAAGAGTTATGTGCTCTTCCGGTATAAAACCATTGAGGACGTCCGGATGGTGTACATCCCCAGCCAGAATATTGGCGAGTTTGGAGGCGAAACAGACAACTGGGTGTGGCCCCGACACACGGGTGACTATGCATTTTTGCGGGCATACGTAGCTCCCGACGGCTCATCGGCTGCCTACTCCCCAGACAACGTGCCTTACCAGCCTAAAAAGCACTTGACCGTAAATCCACAAGGCGTTGACGAGGACGATTTTGTATTCATCTTGGGCTACCCCGGCCGCACATTCCGCCATCGGCCCGCGCAGTACATCGCGTACCAGGAGCAGTACCTTCTCCCCTATGTTTCGGAGCTTTATGATTTCCAGAACCAGCAGATGGAACTGGCCAGCGAAAACGACAAAGCCACCGAACTCCGCCTGGCCACCCGCATCAAGCGGAATGCGAACGTCATGAAAAACTACCGCGGGAAAATGAAGGGCTTGCGCAATATCGGACTCGTGGCCTCAAAAACCGACGAAGACCAAGCACTAGCCGAATTCATCACGTCCAAACCTGAACTGCGCTCGCGCTACGGGACGCTGATGACAGACATCGACGCACACTACCGCACGGTCTTCGCCGATGTGAAACATGACCTTTGGTATGCCCAAGTGTACGGCAGCTCGAGTATCCTACAGGTGGCACGCATAGTAAACAGCTTACAATCCGCCTTGGCGGGACAAACAACAGGACAACAGCAAGAACGGCTATTTAACCTCAACCGTGACCGGGTTGCCGAGAACATTCGTGCCATCTACAACGCTTACCACCCCGACGTGGACGCCAGCCTGCTCACCCGGATGATCGACGACGGCATACGACTGACCGGACCGAACCGTATCGTGGCTCTGGCGCAGGTAGGGATGGATGATCCGGCGCGTGCGGCGTCCTATGCGCGTACCTTGCTTAGCGAGTCGAAGCTCGCTGATCCGACTTATGTACAGGACCACCTATTATCGGACTACCGAAACCTGCTGGCCTATACCGACAACATGCTGGAATTCCAGCGGGCGCTCGCCACGGAAATCGAGACACGCCGCCCGGAAACCGAACGGCGCGAAGGCGAACTCAACAAGTTGATGGGCGACTACGTGGCGGTGAAAGAACAATACCTGGACCGCGCCTTCGTGCCCGATGCCAACGCCACCCTGCGCCTGACGTTTGGTCACATCCGGGGCTACTCGCCCGCTGACGCCACGTACATGAAACCCTTCACCACCGTGCGCGGCCTGCTTGAGAAAGGCCGTACCGGCGAGGCCGTATTCGAGTATCCGCCGGCCATTCGCGAGGCATGGGAAGCCCGCAATTTCGGGCCATATGTCAAAGAGGACCTGGGCGACGTTCCCGTCAACATCCTCTACGACATGGACACATCGGGCGGAAACTCCGGCTCACCCATCATGAACGCTTATGGAGAGCTTATCGGGGTCAACTTTGACCGGGCCTACGATGCGACCATCAACGATTTTGCGTGGAATGAAGACTACAGCCGCTCTATCGGCGTGGATATCCGCTATGTGCTATGGATAGCCGACAAGATCGACAAAGCGCATTTTGTGCTGGATGAGATGGGTATTTCGCGGCGGTAACGCTTGCGCGCGTTAGCCGCGCAACATGCTGTGCTGGCTGGCCGTGAACAGATCGCGCCAGACCCGATTCACCTCCGATGACGGGTCGGCGGCATCCATACCTGCCAGCGGATATACGCGCACGGCTTCGGACTGGCAGGTATGGACAAGGTGATGGCAGATTGCCGAAACCGCTTTCTCCATTTCTCCGGATAAACTGCCGGTCGCACAATGCTGCGACCAGGACGCTTCCACCGTCTCGTAAAACTGCTCGCGCAAACCTAACAGGCGGTTGCCCGAGGCGCGGATCATCCCCAAAGCGGAATGCGTATCCGTACGACGCCCCACCAGCTCCTCGCACGCTTCCAGCAGATGGACCGTCATGCCCAGGGTATTGACTGCGAGCGTGATCTCGGACAACGGAATAAAAGGAAAGCGATAAACGGGATCGGGTAACATCGCCCTGTCGGGCGAAATATCAAAAGCCTGATCCTGCGGCACCCAAACGCCGTCAGCCCGAAACGAGTGGCTGCCGGTACCGCGCAGGCCCATGGTGTCCCAATCCGTTTCCACGTCGACTTGCTCGCGGTAGAAAAAGAAAGATTTGACTGGCAAAGATTCATCGACTGGCTGGCCTGGCCTCCCTACCCGGCAATTGGCGGTTACGACCGTACTGTGAAGCAAGCCCGTGGCATAGGGCCACTGGCCGGTTATTTCGTATCCCCCATCGCTCGCCACGGCGACACCCAGCGGCTGACCGCTACCAGCAAAACAGGCATCGGCGGGCTGGGCAACGACAGGCAATACGGCAGGATCCATCACGCCGACAAACAGTCCCGCACCTGCGCACAGGGTCACCGTCCAGCCCACGCTCCCATCGACATACGCCAAGGATTCTTCCAAGCGCACTGCCTCAGGCAAATCCATCGCCAATCCGCCGAAGGCTTTCGGCATAAACGCTTTAAACCAGGCTTGCTCGCGGATGACCTGAAGTTGCTCAGCCCCCAGCGTTCTTTCCCTTTCCGCTTCGCTGGCGAAACGCCGCAACTGCGCAATCAGTTCCGCGGGCACCCGGTGCCGGTAATCACCGATGACCTGCATCATGCCCGCGCAAGGTTACGCTGCTGGTGAATAACCCGCCGCCAGGCAAACAAACCAAAAAAAGCGAAAACATAGAGGAACAGCGAAAGGACTGCGTATAAAAACCGATCGCTATGGATCAACAGCGGAACCGCGAACGCCTGGCTCACGTTTAGCAGCACCCAACATTCAATCTTGTGCTTACTGAGTAACCAAATGGCCCCGCAGGCCGCCGCCGCCACACCCGCTTCCCAAATCGCGAAGGAGGTGTCCATCGCCAGCGTCAGGATCAGGTAAAACACCACAAAAGCGACACCCACGATGGAAAAGGCTACCCATCCCTCGGCGTGGCTCGCATACGAAATAGTGTTTCCGCGGACCGACCAATACATCCAGCCATATATTAGCATGACCAGCCAATAGATCGAAAAAACCACATAGACGTAATCCTTCTGGATCAACGAATGGTAAAACACCATCGCCAAGGTCGCCAACCCCGTCGGATACAGCCAAACGCTATTGGCTTTCGTGCAGAAAACGTGGCACGTCGCCAATAAAAAGACAACCCAGCTCAAAAACGGGGCGCGGCCCAACTGTTCTGACAAAATAAAAAACCACTCGCTCATGAATGCATTCAATTATCACGCTGGGAAGCCCTTGTTCCCACCAAAACATAACCCAAAACCGAGTAACTGAAAATGTTGGGTGTTACCCCCATATCTCACCCTCTTACACAAAAAAACACACCGCAAACTGTGCTTCGCCCGTTACCAGGCGGTGATACCGCTGGACGACCCGACACACTTTTATAACCCATTCCGCCGCGAGGCGAATGGCCGTTTTATCATTGGTAGATGATGGGGCAAATTTACGATTTTCGATCTGCAAAACAATATCTTGCGCGCCCAAAAAAGCAAAAACAAGTATAACTACTAGCACCCGCTAAGCCGCTTTCGGCCGGAATGGCACACGTCCGCCCGTGGTGCCAACGCTCGGCAAAATTTCGTAGATTTGTATAACACGCATTGATTATCCAATAGCAAAACAACATCCCGGACTTATGGCTACGCTCTTTATAAAAAACATGGTTTGCAGTCGTTGCATTATGGTCGTCGAAAAAGAAATGGAACGATTGGGCCTGCACGTAAAAAACATCAAGCTGGGCGAAGTGACGCTAACGAAGGAACCGAAAGCAGGCCAAAAATCACAATTGGCCGAAACGCTGCTTGCGCTCGGCTTTGAATTGATCGACAGCCGGAAAAGCCGCCTTATCGAAAAAATTAAAACAGCCATCATTGAACTGGTGCACCACCAACAAGACCAGACAAAATACAACCTTTCCGAGTTGCTCAGCGACAAACTGGGTCTCGACTACAGCTACCTGTCCAGCCTATTTTCGGAAGTCGAAGGCATCACCATCGAGCGGTACTACATCGCCCAGAAAATCGAAAAGGTGAAAGAACTGCTCGTCTACGACGAGTTGACGCTCAGCGAAATTGCCCTGCGCCTCAACTATTCCAGCTCCGCCTACTTGAGCAACCAGTTTAAGAAGGTCACCGGACTGACGCCCACGCACTTCAAACAAGTCAAGGCGGACAAACGCAAGGCCATCGACGACGTCAAGTAGGCCGGCGCCACGGTCGGGACGGCTTATCGGTACGTGCATCCGCACGCGGCACAGCGAAACGCTAGGCAGATATCACTTCCTCGGCTTATCATATCCAAATTTTTATCGTTATACTTGTACGCCCCTGTTCCATAGTGCGCGGGCAAACGAGAAAATAAACAGCACGATGGCTAACCCATACCAATCACCGGATTACTACCTGATTGACGAGCTCATTAGCGAAGAGCACCGCCTCATCCGCGACAGCGTACGCCAGTGGGTCAACAGGGAATTGCTGCCCGTTATTGAAGTGCATGCACAGGAAGCCAGCTTTCCGAAGCACCTACTGCCTAGCATGGCCGAACTGGGGCTGTTCGGCCCGACCATCCCCCAACACTATGGCGGTGCGGGCCTGGATTACCTCGCCTATGGCTTGATGATGCAGGAAATAGAGCGCGGCGACTCGGGCATACGCTCGACGGCCTCGGTGCAGGGTTCGCTCGTGATGTATCCAATCTACGCCTTCGGCAGCGAAGCCCAGAAGACCAAATATTTGCCCAAACTCGCTTCGGGGGAATGGATGGGCTGTTTTGGCCTGACGGAGCCCAACCACGGGTCGAACCCAGCGGGCATGCTTACCGCCATCACTGACGACGGCGACCATGTCATCCTCAACGGATCCAAAATGTGGATTTCCAATGCGCCGTTTGCCGATATCGCCGTGGTATGGGCCAAAGCGCCCGAAGGCAAAACCGTTGGGCTGATTCTGGAGCGCGGCATGGAGGGCTTCAGCACGCCCGAGACCCACAATAAATGGAGCTTACGGGCGTCCGCCACCGGCGAACTGGTATTTGATAACGTACGCGTGCCGAAATCCCACATCCTCCCCGGCGTGTCCAGCATGCGGGGGCCGCTGAGCTGCCTCAACCAAGCCCGCTATGGCATCGCGTGGGGTGCTTTGGGCGCCGCCATGGATTGCTATGACACGGCCTTGCGCTACGCACGCGAACGCGAGCAGTTTGGCAAGCCCATTGCCGCATTCCAGCTGCAGCAAAAGAAATTGGCGGAGATGCTCACCGAAATCACCAAAGCACAGCTGCTCGTTTGGCGGCTGGCCATCCTGAAAAACGAAGACCGCGCCTCCCCCGCGCAAATATCCATGGCCAAGCGCAACAGCGTGGAAATTGCCCTGCGCATTGCCCGCGAAGCACGACAAATCCTTGGCGCCATGGGCATCACCGGCGAATACCCCATTATGCGCCACATGATGAACCTCGAGTCGGTCGTCACCTACGAAGGCACGCACGATATACACCTGCTGATCACCGGGATGGACATCACGGGCATCAGCGCATTCCAATAACGCACCAAATCAAGATTAAAAACCATGAATACCAAACACCTGTTAAGCACAACAACCCTTATCCTGCTGGCAGCCAGCCTGTCGGCACAGCAACGATCAAGCATGAAGCCTGAAGAAACCGAAGTGTGGTCACCTATACCCCGCGTGGTTACCCTGTCGCCTGGGACCAATGTCCCGTCTGACGCAATCGTCCTGTTCGACGGCAAGTCCGCATCGGAATGGGTAAGCGCCAACCAGGCTGGCCAGCCCATCGAGTGGACTGTCGCCGATGGTGCCCTCACCGTAGCGCCGGGCAAAGGCGGCATCCGCACGAAACGTGAGTTTACGGATTACCAGCTCCACATCGAATGGCGCTCGCCTACCGTCATCAAGGGCGAAGGCCAAGGGCGCGGAAACAGCGGCGTGTTTATGCAAGGCCGTTACGAAGTACAGGTGCTAGACAGCTACGAAAACGAAACGTACCCCAACGGGCAGGCCGCCAGCCTTTACAAGCAGCACATCCCCTTGGTGAATGCCACCAAGCCCCCCGGCGAATGGCAGACCTATGACATCATCTGGACAGCACCCCGCTTCAACAACGACGGCATGCTGATCAGCAAAGCCCGCATCACTGTGCTGCACAACGGGGTATTGGTACAAAATGGCGTGGAGCTGGACGGCATCACCGAATTTATCGGCTTGCCGAAATACAGCGCGCACGGACCAGGCCCGATCATGCTTCAAGACCACGGCGACTTGGTCAGCTTCCGGAATATCTGGATTCGGGAATTGTAAGAAAAAGATGGATAGCATAAAAAAGCGGTTGTGTTTTTGATAACGCAACCGCTTTTTTAGTAGTAGGTATTATTAACTCAATTCACTCAAGCCGTCACCGCCGCTAAAGGGTCGGTCACGTTCTTGCTCTTCTCGTAGCTGTCGTTATGCACGGCTGCTACGGCCCGGCCCGAAGGGTCATTCACGTTCTGGAATGACGCATCCCATGCTAGCGCTTCTGGCGTGCTACAGGCCACCGACTTGACCGATGGAACAGTCAGCGCGGCAGTGCTTGAAGGGAAATGCTCCTCAAAAATCGTCCGGTACAAATATTCTTCTTTGTTTTTTGGCGTATTGATGGGAAAACGCGCTGCTGCGGCTTCCATTTCGGCGTCGGACACGCGCTCTTCGGCCTGTGCCTTCAGCGTATCGATCCAGTTGTAGCCCACCCCGTCTGAAAATTGCTCCTTCTGGCGCCATGCGATGCTTTCGGGCAGGTACGACTCAAATGCCGTACGCACCACCCATTTTTCCATCCGGCCATTGCGGATCATCTTGTCTTCGGGATTGATACTCATCGCTACATCGATAAACTCCTTGTCGAGAAAGGGCACACGGCCTTCTACACCCCATGCTGCCAGCGACTTGTTGGCACGGAGGCAGTCGTACAAGTGCAGCTTGCTGATCTTGCGTACGGTTTCTTCGTGGAATTCCTTCGCGTTTGGTGCTTTGTGGAAATACAAGTAGCCGCCGAAAATCTCGTCCGACCCTTCGCCCGAGAGTACCATCTTGATGCCCATCGATTTGATCACGCGGGCTAGCAGGTACATCGGCGTTGACGCACGGATCGTCGTCACGTCGTAAGTCTCCAGGTGGTAGATGACGTCGCGGATGGCGTCCAGTCCCTCCTGGATCGTAAAGTTAATTTCGTGGTGGATGGTACCGATGTAGTCGGCTGCCTTTTGCGCGGCAATCAGGTCGGGCGAACCCTTCAGTCCCACCGCAAAGGAATGCAGCTGTGGGTACCAGGCGTTCTCCTCGTCGTTTGACTCAATGCGGCGCGAGGCAAATTTCTTGGTGATGGCCGCAATTACCGACGAATCGAGTCCGCCAGACAGCAACACGCCATAGGGCACGTCTGACATCAATTGACGATGTACCGCGTCTTCGAGCGCTTTGCGAAGCACGTCGATATCCGTTTCGTTATCCTTCACCGTGTCGTACGACTCCCAATCCCGCTTGTACCACTGCTTAGGCGTTTGGCCTTCCGGGCTGTACAGGTAATGTCCCGGAGGAAATGATTCTATCCTCGTGCAATACCCTTCGAGGGACTTCAGTTCGGAAGCTACGTAAAAGCTGCCCGCTTCATCCCATCCGATATAAAGCGGAATGATACCGATATGATCGCGTGCGATCAGGTAGGCGTCTTTCTCAATATCGTAGAGCGCGAACGCGAAAATACCGTTCAGGTCCTCGATAAATTCAGGGCCTTTTTGCTGGTATAGTGCCAGCACGACTTCACTGTCGCACTTCGTAGAGAATCCGTAATTCGTGAGCGAAGCCCGCAGCTGCTGGTGGTTGTAGATTTCGCCATTGATGGCCAATACCACTTTGCCGTCTTCGCTAAACAGGGGCTGCTTGCCCGACTTCGGGTCAACGATTGCGAGGCGTTCGTGCGCCAGAATCGCTTTCTCCGAACTGAATATCCCAGACCAGTCCGGTCCACGATGCCTGATTTTCTTGGACATCTTCAGCACCTGCGGACGTAATTCCGCCGATGGCTTCTTCAAATCAAAAGCCCCAATAATTCCGCACATATATGTAATGTTTATTTAATTTGCGTTCGTGTTCACTCTCAACTTCACAAAGAAACAAATTAAATATTGAATTTTCAATAAAAATATTATTTTCTTGAAAATTTTAACAATTATCGGGGATTTAATTGCAAATAACCCTAATGAAGAAGTGTAATTTATATTAATATATCAAAAATTATACAGATTCTCTTCCCCAGCGAATCAGCCAACCTATTCCTTAGCCTTTCGTATCGGTCACCGACGGGTCGTTGACTTGCCCGACAAACACGATCAGTCCGGAGCCGGACTCGCGAATCAGGAACAAGAACGGCACGTTGACGTCAAACTCGGTGACGACCGGTACCGACGTGACTCCCACCCCTACGGAGGTAACCGCAGCCGCCTCCGTTCCCTCTTCATTCACTTCGACAAAGGTTTTCTGCTTGACCTCACTGATGAGTAAGTTGCCGTCTGGATTGATGCCCGTAAAATCCGCCTGATCGGAAAAAGCGACGCCCATCCCCTGTTCAATCAGGTCGTTGTTCAGCGTCCGTTCGTAGCTGAACGTGAATTTCGGCAAGTGCACGTTGGCCCGGCCCACACGCATGCCGGCCATCCACTCGTCCCAGGCCGTAGCATGGGTTGCCAACTGCGCGATCACATCGGCCGGGCTTCGCCCTGCTTTGGGTTTCACGACCACCATACTATACCGCCCCTCGCCGTAGGGCAGCTCGATGGCATCCGCGATATCGCCCCGGTACATGGAAAAAGAGCCCTCCTGCCGCATAAAATCCGTTTGCAGCGCTTGCTGGCCAGGCAAGGTAAATGTACGTTGCGTGGTTTGTGCCGGATCAAACGGCTGTTTCCACAAGCCTTTGAAGTAAACGGCATTGATCAGGTACATCACCATATCGTCGGGGATTTGCTGCACGATCGTCGGGATTTTGCCGCGGGTATGCTCATCCACCCAGCTATTGATTCGCCCTGGCGCGCCAGCATCCGCAAAATCCAGGGCTTCTACCGTCGCCTTGTAGTACGCACGGTTCGTATCCAGGAACTCGGGCAGCACCGTGAAGCCCCGGCGGTACCAGATGGAATTCGCCATGTCCAAGACCGCTGTGGGGTCGACGGCGGGCAAGCCTGCGGCCAGCTTTTGAAAATAGGCGTTTACCCCTTCCGGGTCGGCGCCGCGCAAGCCCAAGGCGTCATAAATCGCGCCCTGCGTTGGGCCTTTCGCCCCATTCGCCGTCATCGCCAACGCAGCACTCAGGCTAAGCGGGGAAAGCATGCTGTTTTCGTTAGCGCCCAGCGTGGCCGTTGCACTGCGGAACAAATCGAAAGCGGCGGCGTTGCCGTGGCGGACCAACTGTTGCTCATCCGGCGTAAGCTCGAGCTGGCGCCCTACCCGCATTTCGTTGTTTTCCTTATCACACGAGGAGGCGGATAAGAACACGAGCAAAGCACATGCAGCCATCCAGATTCCATTTTTCATCGCCTTGTTTACTTTCATTGTTTCCATGCTATTTTCCTTTCTTAGTTAGGTAAACGGTGCCGTCCCCCGAAACGCGACAGCGAAGCGGGAGTAACGTCCTCATTCAAAGCAAACAAATATAGTGCCTACCCGGGAGTTCGTTCGGGCGCCACCGTAGCATAACGTTCATGGAGGGCAATAATCACGCATAATTACGCATGAATTTTCTTAGCAGCTTTGGGCGGATGTCGAAAAATTGAATATCTTTGCAATCCTGTTCCCGTAGTTCAATGGATAGAATTTCAGATTCCGGTTCTGAAGATAGGGG
>CAYUIZ010000055.1:0-19886 GCA_964444885.1 uncultured Sphingobacteriaceae bacterium
CGGAGGTATTGCGGGCGCCATGGTTAATCACGAACTTACGACCGAACAATTTTAATCCGCGCGATAAGGCGTGCGGATTCACCCGCTACCGAATTTGACCACGCGATGCTGACAGACATCAATCCAAAACTGCCCATGCGTGACAAGGCTGTCACCAAGGCCTTTTATGTGAAAAAGCTGGGTTTTCGGCTATTTGGAGGCGCAGACCATGACGACTATTTGATGGTGGAGAAAGATGAAATCCAAATCCACTTTTTTCTGTTCAAAGAGCTGGACCCCCTCGCCAACTACGGGCAAGTGTATATTCGCACCGATGATATTGACAGCTTGTATCAGTCGTTATTGGATAATAAGGTGGCTATTCATCCCCACGCCCCCCTGCAAACCAAGCCTTGGGGACAAAAAGAATTTGCCTTGCTCGACCCGGACCATAACTTGCTGACCTTTGGGCAAAGCGCGATCGCATAAATCCCGTGGAGTTTTTCAGCCTTGACCACAGATACGAACACGATCGGCGAAACGCCGGTTTTTTTATCCGACAGCTGGAAATGACGGCTTTTTTTATCCCGCCTTGCCGCTTTGTACAAATTTCACGTAAGTTTGCCAGCAAACAACACGCGTAATGGGTTCGGTTCGGGCAAAAAAACATCTAGGCCAGCATTTCCTGACGGATAAAAATACCGCATCACGGATCGTGTCGGCACTGCGGCCTGCAGCGCTGGGCTACGACACGGTCCTGGAGGTGGGGCCCGGTATGGGCGTGTTGTCGGATTTTCTGGTGCCGGACGAGCGGTTGCAGACGCACCTGATTGACATTGATATCGAGTCCATTGCCTATCTGCGGGATCGGTATCCGCAATTGGGCGACCGGCTGATTAGCGGGGACTTCCTCGCGCTGCCATTCGGCGACTACTTCAGCGGCAAGCTCGGCCTGATCGGCAACTTCCCCTACAACATCTCTTCGCAAATCCTGTTTAAGGTACTGGAGGAGCGGCAACGCGTTGTCGAGGTTGTCGGCATGTTCCAAAAAGAAGTGGCCGAACGATGCGTGGCCCAGCCGGGAGGCAAGACCTACGGTATACTGAGCGTATTCGTGCAGGCTTATTTTGACGTGGAATACCTATTCACCGTCAAGCCCGGCGCCTTCAACCCGCCGCCCAAGGTGCTGTCGGGCGTTATCCGCCTCACGCGCAATGCCGTCACCGAACTGGACTGCGACGAAAAGCTGTTTTGGCGCGTGGTCAAAGCCGCCTTCAACCAACGACGCAAAACCCTGCGCAATGCCTTGGCCGCCGTTATTCCCAAAGACCGTATGCCCGAATCTGACCTGCTCGAGCTCCGCGCCGAGCGCTTGGGCGTTGCCGAATTCGTGTCGCTGACCCGTGCGATTCACCATGCATTAACCCCATAAACAACCCAATACACATCCATGAAACTCCTGATCGTTGACGATATCCACGCCGTTTTTTTGGACCGCCTGTCGGCGGCTGGCCTTACCTGTGATTACCAGCCCGGTTTTGACAAAGCGGACACCCTCGCTGTCATTAACCAATACCAAGGCCTGGTGATCCGTTCCAAGTTTCGGGTAGACCGCGAATTTATCGACCAAGCTCCGGCCTTGCGCTTTATCGCACGGGGCGGCGCGGGGATGGACAACATCGACGAGGACTACGCCGCCGAGAAAAGCATTGCCCTGCTAAACGCGCCCGAGGGCAACCGCGATGCCGTTGGCGAGCACCTTGTCGGGATGCTGCTGTCGCTCATGAACAAGCTGGCCACGGCCGACCGGGAAGTGCGCGACGGCCTGTGGCGCCGCGAGGCAAACCGGGGTCTGGAGCTAGGCGGCCGCACCGTGGCACTTATCGGCTACGGCAACAACGGGCGCGCCATGGCGCAAAAGCTTTCCGGATTTGGCGTGACAACCCTCGCCTACGACAAATACAAAACGGGCTTTTCGGATGCCTACGCCACCGAAGTAAGCATGGAAGAAGTGGTCAAGCGGGCCGACGTGCTGAGCCTGCACATCCCGCTGACGCGCGAAACACGCAATTTGGTAAACGAAGAATACTTGTTCCATTTCCGCAAGCCGATCTTTTTGCTCAACGGCGCCCGCGGTGAAATCGTGGACGTGCCCGCCGTGCTTGACGCCATGGAAAAAGGGCGCATCCTCGGCGCGGCATTCGATGTGTTGCCCGTAGAGAAACAACCGGCCTTGCAGGAGACACCTTGGTTTGCGCCATTGGCGGCCAATGAGCGCGTACTCCTGTCGCCACACGTGGCTGGCTGGAGCGTGGAAAGCTACTTCAAAATTGCCGACGTACTGGCCACCAAGGTGCTTGAGTTCGCCAACCGGGGCTAATACGGCTACAGCGGCAACATCCCGCCAATTACCGCCGCAACATATTGCAACACCAGCAGCCCGTCAAGCACGAGAAAATAGAAATAATCGTTTTTCCCGGCTTTGGCCTGCAGCACTAACCACATCGCGTACAGGCTGACGAGCAACAGCAGGGCACGCGTGGTCAGGCCGTATCCACTCACCAGCACCAAAACGCCGTGCACAGCGAGGAGTAATCCGCTGAGCCAGCGGCTTCGGCCGGCGCCGATCAAGACGGGCAAGGTCCGCAAGCCATACCCGCGGTCAGTCTGCTCATCGCGGATATCAAAAGGGATGGTGATGGCCACAACAAACACAAACATACCCAACGCGAGATACAGGGTCTTGCCCCAGGGCACCGGCCACCCCGTGACATCCGCAACCAAAACCGGAATGCCCACACAAGCCAGTACCCAGACTAGCGCAATATAAAACACCTTGGCCCCATACAGGCTGCGCAAGCCTTCTTTGCGTCCCCGACGGCCCAGCAAGGGCGCGTAATACGCCAATGCGACGGCCCCAGCCAGCACGTATCCGGTGATGACAGGAATACGCAGCCTACCCAGCAACAGGAGCAAAAGCAAGGCCGCACAACCCAGCATGCTCAAGAAGGTCAGGCGGTTGCGCGACGTCCAGCGTAGCTTGGCATTGCCCCGGGCCGCCGTGCCTGCTAGCGCCTGGGGGATACTGTACAGGACCATCGTCGAAAGCCCCACAAGCGCCATCACATCCAGCCGCGTGGGGAAGGCGAGCAGCTGATAGGTGAGGGCCGCCTGCGCGCCCGCACAGCAGCCGATAAACACGTTGCTGTAAAGGATAACGTCCAGAAGTTGCCGGTTGCGAAATGCCATAGCGTGCCGCTGTCTAAAGTAACGCAGGAGTCGAACGGCTACTAAATATTGCCTACCGTCCGGCTTCAAAATTCGCTTTCTTAAATAAAGTATGTAAATTTAACGCATTAAATACGATTATCGACGGATGGCCCGCCCTCACACGAAAGGATGACCCGTTCCGCCCCTTAATCGGTTACTAACATTCACTAATCATCTAAATTAAGACCGACATTAGACATGAGCTTTCAAATCAAATCGTTTGAGGAGTATCAACAGCAGTACCAAAAGAGCGTTGAGAACCCGGAAGAATTTTGGGCAGGTATCGCTGAAAACTTTTTCTGGCGCAGGAAGTGGAATAAAGTCCTGGACTGGAACTTCAAGGAGCCAAGTATTAAGTGGTTTGAAGGTGCGAAGCTAAACATCACCGAAAACTGCCTCGACCGGCATATTTACCGTGACGGCGACAAGCCGGCCATCATCTGGGAGCCTAACGACCCCACCGAAGCTCACCGGGTGCTGACGTACAAGCAGTTGTTGGAAAAAGTAGAGCAATTTGGCAACGTCCTCAAAAACAACGGCGTGCGCAAGGGAGACCGGGTCTGTCTCTACCTGCCGATGATTCCCGAACTCGTCATCGCCGTGTTGGCCTGTGCCCGCGTTGGCGCGGTGCATTCGGTCGTGTTTGGGGGGTTCTCTGCCCAGTCTATTGCTGACCGGATCAACGATGCCGATTGCAAACTGATCGTCACGGCCGACGGTTCCTACCGCGGCATGAAGCACATCGGTCTGAAAGATATCGTCGATGACGCCCTCATGCAATGCACTTCGGTCGAGCGCGTGGTCGTCATTACCCGTACCCGCACCCCCGTATCGATGATCAAAGGCCGCGATGTGTGGTGGGAAGACGAAATCAGAAAAGTAGAAACCCAAGGAAACCCGCCCTGCCCGCCAGAAGAGATGGACGCGGAAGACATGCTTTTCATCCTCTACACCTCGGGCTCAACGGGCAAGCCCAAAGGCGTCGTCCATACCGTGGGCGGTTATATGGTTTACACCGGGTATACCTTCGCCAATGTGTTCCAATACCAGCCAGACGAGGTATTCTTCTGCACGGCGGACATCGGATGGATCACCGGACACTCCTACATTGTGTACGGCCCCCTTTCCCAAGGCGCGACCTCACTGGTATTCGAAGGCGTCCCTACCTGGCCCGACTCCGGAAGACTGTGGGACGTTGTGGACAAACATAAAGTCAACATCCTCTATACTGCGCCTACGGCCATCCGTTCCCTCATGGCAGCCGGTGACACGTACCTGGAGGGCAAGGACCTGAGCTCGATCACCACCCTGGGGTCGGTAGGCGAGCCCATCAACGAGGAGGCTTGGCATTGGTACGACAAAAACATCGGCAAGGGAGAGGCGCCAATCGTGGACACCTGGTGGCAAACGGAAAACGGTGGCATCATGATCTCTCCGATTGCGAATGTGACGCCTACCATTCCGAGCTATGCCATGTTGCCCCTACCCGGCGTGCAACCCGTGTTGGTAGACGAAAACGGTGCTGAGCTTAAAGGCAACGGCGTGTCGGGCAACCTGTGCATCAAGTTTCCCTGGCCGGGGATGCTCCGCACCACCTATGGCGACCATGAGCGCTGTCGGCTTACCTACTTCACTGCATTCGAAAACATGTATTTCACCGGCGACGGATGCCTGCGCGACGAAAACGGCTATTACCGGATTACGGGCCGGGTGGACGACGTCCTCAACGTGTCGGGCCACCGCATCGGCACGGCGGAGGTGGAAAATGCCCTCAACATGCACGCGGACGTCATCGAATCGGCCGTTGTGGGTTACCCCCATGCCGTTAAAGGACAAGGCATTTACGCCTTCGTCATCGCCAGCGAACACAAAAGCGAGCCCGACCTGATGCGCCAGGACATCAATAAAACCGTTAGCCGGATCATCGGTGCCATCGCCCGCCCCGATAAAATCCAGTTTGTAAGAGGCCTGCCCAAAACGCGTTCAGGCAAGATTATGCGGCGTATCCTACGGAAGATCGCCGAAGGCGACACCAGTACCCTCGGCGACACGTCGACGTTGCTGGATCCATCGACGGTCGACGAAATCATTGCCGGCGCAGCCGAGATGAAGGACTAGTAACGCCCGACTTTATCACGAACCCCGCAACGCTTACCGCGTGTTGCGCGGTTTTTATTGCGCGAAAAAAGGACTATTTGAACACCCCGGTTTATTTCAGGCACATTACGGGTATTCGGTGCTGTTTTTCGGTGACGGGCTTGCAAGAGTGTAAAACCTACACTATCTTTGTGTCATCATAATTTAGGTTTATAATTGGTTAGTAAAAGTCTCCATTCTCCCCGTTTGGAGGCTTTTTTTTTGCCCTGAAACCGACGATAAATACGGTCTTTTTATTAGAAAACTTGACTGACTGTGTAGGCGGCATTGCTGTACCGGACGGTATCGCCCGGCTTGCAGCCTAGTAACAGGCGCCCGATCGGCGAGGAGGCGGACAACGCGAAGACGCGGCCCTGTTCCGTATCGAGCACGCCAATGCCCGGCCCGAGAAAAAACACGCCGCGGTCGGTCTCAATCACCGCGCCGACGCCTCCTTGGGACTTTTGTTCTTCGGGGTTGATCGCGTCCAAAACGTGCTTCATCGCTTTGGCTTCGGCCAGGAGCCGTTCATTGCGGTCGATCTCCTGCTGCATCATCTCGCGTCCGGTCTCGTATTTGTCACCCGCGCTGCTTTTCGTGTCATCCTGGCTGGCATCACGCGCGGCGGCCAACGCTTCCTCGGCCGTCGCAACCCGCGCCTCAATATGTGCCTGGCAGGCTAGGAAGATCGCTCCTTTCAGTTGTTGTTGATTCGTTTTCATCGCTTCCCGTAGGTTGGGGGAGTACCGGTCCGCCTCGCGGCGTCCTGCCTCAGCGGCTTCAGCAAATGCTCCAGCCCATTTAATTTGATCTCGTACATACTGGCCAGCAGGATACCCAGCTTCCCTTCCGGATACCCCTTGCTGTTAAACCAGTTTAGATAGGGCTCTGGCAAGTCACACAGCAATGTGCCTTTGTATTTGCCGAAAGGCATACGCAGGGTTACCAGGGTACGCAGGGTTTCGTGGGGGTCCATGTTCAGTCGTTGGTTTTGCCGTGCCGGAGATAGTAGGCCGCCAGGTTAAAGGCGATTACGGCGTGATTCAAGATATTGGGCACTAGGCCGTAGTGCTTTGAAAAAATCCGGAAGCGTTCGAGCAGGCTTTGCCGATGCCGTGTTTTTGATACGCCGCCCATAAGGTACTTAGCGACCAGCATCCGGGTATTGACATTCCGCTTGGCTTTTTTGGCCGCGCGGATTACCCAGTCGATGTCGGCACTCAGTGCGTATTGGGTGTCGTACCGCCCCACAAGGGCCCGTCGGATATAGATGGCTTGGTGGCTGACATTCATCCCGAAGCGAAAGCTGCGCCACGTGAAGCGCTCCGGTATGTGGTGGCGCCGTAGGCCCAGCGACTCCCATTGATCGTCAAACAGCTCGGTTTCGCCGTAATAGATGTCGGCATCGGGTGCGCTGGCAAATACGCGCTCGACAGTGTCGGGTGCATAAATCTCATCGCCCGAATTCATGAAAAGCACATAATCTCCCGTAGCCATGGCCAGCCCCTTGTTCATCGCGTCGTAGATTCCCTTGTCGGGTTCACTCACCCAACGCGTGATGTGCGTGTCGTACCGCTTGATTACCTCGGCTGTGCCGTCCGTCGAACCGCCGTCCACCACCACGTATTCAATGTGCGGGTAGGTCTGTCCGATGACCGAGCGTATCGTGCGTTCGATATCCCGGACGTTGTTGTAGACAACGGTAATGATGCTCAGCGAAGGTTGTTCCATGTACGGCTATTTATGGGAGCCAAAGATATCGTTATCATACGCCTTAATCAAGTGCGGATGGATGGGAACTTGGCAAATTATGTCGGCTTTCAAACCCACTTCCCAACGCTTTGCTTCCCGAATCAAGTTCCGGACAGGCAACAAAGACCACATTTTTTTATGTTTTGTTTGCCCTTGGGCCCGAACCCATCGCACTCACTTCCTATTTTCGACGACCAAAACATTGTTATGGTAAAAATTCCTGTTTTTGGGGAGGATGGCACCGAGTACAAGCCCCAGCACGTTGATGGGCGTGACGAACAGGGGCGTAAGGGCAATACGCAAGACCTTGTTTTTCGGGAAGATGTGCTGGCACACGTATGCCGACGCCATCTGGAAAACCGTTTCGACGTAGCCCGTTGTTTTGCGATGCTCGATTACGCAGAAACCCTTTTCCTGCAGGATGTGCACAATCCCGAATGAGGTGTAGCGCGCAAAATCGTAGGGTATTTCATGCTCGTCCCAAACGAAAGGTAGCGTGACCAGCATTTTGCCTCCGGGTTTCAGTACCCGCCCCAGTTCATCGAGGATTTCGTCCAGGTTGAACACATGCTCGAAGACCTCGCTGGAAAATAGGCTGTCAAACTCATTGTCGCCAAACGGTAGTGTCTTGCCGTCATAGTACACATCGATGTCTTCGGTGCTGTGATCGTGTCCGCTAACGGCAATATCCGCTCCGATATAGGCCTCGACATCAAACAGTTGCCGGTAGGGCTTGCTCCCGCAGCCAAAATCGAGCATTCGCCCGGACATATGCCCGCTAAAGCCCTTGACGGCGCGGTACAGCCCGCCCCGTATAATGAAAAAAGGGTTGAAAAACAGCCCGAAAAGCGTAGGCTGAAACAGCGAGCGGTTGTATTGTTTCTTGAGGTAAACGATCACGGCTAGGCGTTGTTGGTGGTTTGGGCGGCAGCAAACTGCGCCTTCCAGCGCCCGATGCTTTTATGGTCCAAGTATAATTTTACACTGGTTTCCTCGTGGATGCTCGCTTCCAGCGCGTCGATCCGCTGGCGCTCCAGCACGTTGAGTCCGATGTCGTTACGCATCTCTATGGCCCGGTTATCGATACCGATAATTATGGCTTTGCGTTTTTTCTGGAGGGCGCGGATGCCTGCGTGCAGGCGCGTGCCTACGTATTCGCAGGGCTGGTTTTCAAGAAAAGCGTCAAAGGTCGCCAGCTTGGGCGCGATGAACTGGATGTCGGTGGCCAGGCTGTCGATATAGGCTTTGTCCTTCGAGCCTTGTATCCAAACGTACACTTCGTGGTAGTTGCGTTTCAGGGTATCCAGCATCGCCTTATCCTTTTCGGTGTCGCGCATGTAGTCGGTGATGGTGGTCACGACGATGTCCCGTTTTTTCGGGTTGATTTGGGAGCAATGCGCTTCGTCCAGCGCCCAAACGGTGGGGCATCCGGTATTCACGACATTGCGGATCCCGATTTCCTGCAGCTTGTTCAAGGTATAATTATCGCGCACCGCATGCAGGTGTTTCTTCGAGAAGAGGGTCTTGTACATCATGCGGTTGTACAGGGAAACCGGCCGTTGCTGGTACTGCCACCACCCGACGCCGAACAGAACGATTTTGTGCCGAAGTACGAGCAGATCTTTCATGGACACCCGCCACTGAGGCTTGCGGAAGGTGTTGTTTTTGAGCAGGTTTGTGCCGCCCACCAACGCCGTGTCGTACTTGCGAAGGCGGGGCAGGTCCCACGGGTGAATGCCAAAATGGGTAGACAGGTTGATCACGAAATCCTCTTCGAACAGCGCGTCCGCCGCCCGGTTGACGGCATCCATAATAATGTGGTCTCCCAGGTTGGTCGTCCCGACGGACGTATCGAAGATGATTTTTGGCATATCGAATGGTAAACGGCTACTCGTCAATTTTTGTTCGGCACAAAGATAACAAACTATGCGTGGGCAGCACGGACAGGGCCTACACGACTTTAACGACCTTCGCAAAGCCCGCCAGGCTTTTGTGCTCCGGATCAAGATCCGTGACCAGGTACGAAATAGCATTAAGGCTGCAGACCTTCATTTTTTGCACGGAGTTGAGCTTTTCGGCAATGCTGAGAATCGCCGTTTTGCTCGAACAGCGGATCATGGCTTTTTTAATTTGCACCACCTCCCAGTCCGAATCGGTGACACCCTCTTCCACCGAAAGGCTGTTGGTGCCCAACAGACAGAGGTCAACGCGGATTTCGGAAAGCTGGTTGATCACCTGCGAGCCGATGGTGACGTTGGTATCGCGCGACAGCTTGCCCCCGATGAGGATGACGTCGGCGTTTGCCCGTTCAGCCAGCTCCAGCGCCACGAGTGGACTGATCGTAAAAAACGTGCACTGCAGCGAGGGCGGTACGAGCCGGGCCATCTCTAGCATCGTGGTGCCGCCTCCAGCCAATACGGTCATGCCGTTTTGGATCAGCCCGAACACCTTAGCGGCTATTTCTTTCTTGCTGTCCCGCGCGTAGACGTTGTTTTCCTGAAACGGGTATTGGAACGATTTGGACAACGCCCCGCCATACACCTTGAGTACTTGCCCATTTTCGGCCAGCTCATTCAAGTCGCGCCTGATGGTGTCTTCCGACACGTTTAGCTGCACGCTCAGGTCTGACGATAACACTTTATTGTGCAGGTTGATTTGGTGTATGATAAAGGCCTGTCTTTCCTCTTTCAGCATGTCGGTCGCTTTTTTTGTGTAAATATAGGATAATATCGGTTTTTTACTGCTCCACTACGGTTTTTTGTTGTCTCGGCAGGCAAGCCGAACGCTGCCGGCCCAAATGCCATGGCACACACCGCGTTGGGCGCCCCAAATGTGGGTTGTCCTTTTGCCCAAATTCGAAATCTCTTCCAAGAATACCAATTCTTTTCCTTATCATTGCACGTAAAATAACTCGAATTTCGTAACGCTCATGAGGTTTATAGTTTCCACGTCGATTCTGCTAAAACAGTTGCAAGCGATCGGCGGCGCATCAAGCACGAACACGGTGCTTCCCATTTTGGAAAATTTTCTGTTTGAGATCAAGGACAACATCCTCACCATCTCGGCAACCGACCTGCAAACCAGCATGGTCACTTCGTTAGCCATCGAGTCAAAAGAGGAAGGCCGGGTGGCCATGCCGTCCAAAATCCTGATTGAAACACTGAAAACCCTGCCCGACCAACCGGTGGCTTTTTCCATCGATATGCAAACGCTGGCGGTGGAAATAAGCGCAGGTGACGGAAAATATAAACTGAGTGGGGAGAACGCCGACGATTTCCCGAAAATTCCGGTTGTGGAAAACGCCTCCTCCGTCAGCATGTCTGCGTCTATCCTGGCCGAAGCCATTAACAAAACCATCTTTGCCGTCAGCAGCGACGAATTGCGCCCGGCCATGTCTGGCGTATTGGTACAGCTGGGCGAGCAGTCCTCCACCTTTGTGGCCACGGACGCACACAAACTGGTACGCTACCGCCGCACCGACATCCAAACAGACAAGGCGACTTCATTTATCCTGCCCAAAAAGGCGCTGAGCTTGCTCAAGTCGTCTTTGCCCGTAGAGGACGTGACCGTAACGGTTGACTACAACAACACCAACGCGTTTTTCAAGTTCAGCAATATCCGGCTGATCTGCCGGCTGATTGATGAGCGCTACCCCGACTACGAAGCCGTCATTCCGCAGGTAAATCCAAACAAGCTGACGATAGACCGCAGCACCTTGCTGAACTCACTGCGCCGGGTGGTGATCTTTGCTAACAAGACAACGCACCAAGTACGCCTGAAAATATCAGGCAGCGAACTGCATATCTCTGCCGAGGATCTCGACTTCTCGAACGAGGCACACGAACGCCTCAATTGCCAGTTTGATGGCGACGATATGGAAATTGGATTCAACGCCCGCTTCCTGATCGAAATGCTCAACAACCTGGAAGGATCCGAAGTTCGTCTGGAAATGAGCACGCCCAACCGGGCTGGCCTCCTGTTGCCTGCCGAACCTTCGGAAAACGAGGACATCCTCATGCTGGTCATGCCTGTGATGCTCAACAACGCTTAGGCTAGCCCACGACACGCTCAATTTTGGAATACATACAGTTTTTGATTGATTTTATCCTGCACATCGATGAGCACCTCATCGAGATTGTGGGCGAATACCGGAATTGGACGTACTTAATCCTTTTCCTGATCATCTTTGTCGAAACCGGCGTCGTGGTCATGCCGTTCCTGCCGGGCGATTCGCTACTCTTCGCGGCAGGCATGCTGGCCGCACAGCCCAATGAGCTCAACGTCTGGATCCTGATCGCCCTGTTGCTCGTCGCGGCCATTGCGGGCGATTCGATGAACTATGCCATTGGCAAGCATTTTGGCCTTCGGATTACGAAGTTCAAGCTGTTTGGCAAGCAGATGGTCAAAGACGAGCACATTGAGAAAACACATTCGTTCTACGAAAAATACGGCAGCAAAACCATCGTCATCGCCCGCTTCGTGCCCATCGTACGCACGCTCGCTCCCTTTGTGGGCGGAATCGGTCGCATGCACTACGGCACTTTTATCACGTACAATGTCGTGGGCGCGGTACTGTGGGTGGTGGGCATCACGCTGGCCGGCTATTTCTTGGGAAACATCCCCCTCATCCGCGATAACTTCTCCACGGTCGTGCTGTTGATCATTTTCCTTTCCATACTCCCTATCGTATTCGAAGTGGCAAAAGAGCGAATCAACCGCAATAAAACCAAAACAGAAGCATAAACCCGTTCCGCGGGAGAACAGACAGTTATCCTTTCTGCCTGCAAAAACGGCATAAGAGTTGCGTATCATCCCACAATGACGCATACGTTACTGCATTGTTTTTTCCTGGTTCTAGCCTGTTTCATTACATCGGCTACGCGACCCACACCCACGGTAGACCGCAAGGAAGCACGGGATGCTTACGCGCTCCTCAACCACATCCGCCAACATCCCGAGCACTATCGGCAGACCCTACTACTCAACCCGAATGAGGCACTAACAAAAACCGCCCTGCGGTGGAATGACACGCTCGCCCGGGTGGCCGAGGCCCGCGCTTACGACATGGCCGCGCGCGACTACTTCAGCCACGTAGACCCCGACGGCTACGGGCCCAATTACCACATTCACCGTGCGGGCTATCGCCTCAATGCCGACTGGCTGGTGAAACGAACGGCCAATAACTTCGAATCCATCGCGGCCAACTATCCCGACGCCCAGGAGGGTATACGCGCGCTGATTGTCGGCCGGGGCCAGCCCACCAAACACCATCGCAAGCACCTGCTGGGTATGGACAAATGGAACCACTCCCTCACGGATATTGGTATCGGGTACGTGCGCATGCCGAGCGGCAGCGTTTACAAATCGTACCTATGCGTGACTATCGCTAAACACGACTGGTAGTCTGCACGGAAAGCCCCTTAGTTTTTACTTCGCTTGTCGATAAACACGATGCTTTTGCGGTTGTTTTCCGGAAATTTAAGCGTATTGATTTCGTCGACGGGTGCGAACTCCACCTCGGGGCTGACGCGGAGCTTGGCCCGGAAGCGATCTTTGATCTTGGCGTACAGTGTCGTGGATGGCGCTTCGGCGCCGACCTTAACCACGATCATGTCTTCGCCGGCATCGTCCGAGGCCAACTCGATGAGGTAACAGGCTATTTCCTCAAAATCGTCCAGGATATCGAGCATCGCCGGCGGGTAGAGTGTGGTGCCTTTGTACTTGATCATCTGATTTTTGCGGCCAATCACCGGCCCCAGCCGCATGGTCGTGCGGCCACAGGCGCAGTGCTCGTAATGCGGTTGCACAATATCGCCTGTCTTGAAGCGGAGCAGGGGCATCGCCTCCACACCCAAGGTCGTGACGACCAGTTCGCCTGGCTCGCCGTCCGGCACGGGGTTGTTGTCATCATCCAGAAACTCGGTGATAATCAAGTCGGGCTGACGGTGTCCTCCCATTCCGTGTTCGCACTCCGTAAACGCCGTCGCCATTTCGGTGGATGCATACGTAGAAAACAGTTGGATGTCCCATCGGCTGGCGATGCGTTTTGCCAGTGTGTTGAGTTGGAAGTTTTCCGTGCGCAGCGGCTCCCCAATGCAAATGGCTTTTCTGACACTACTCTGCGCATAGTCGATGCCGTGAGCAATGGCATAGTCCAGCATTTTAACCAAAAAGGAGGGTACGCAGACCAATACGGTTGGCTTCACCCGGGCGATGGTATCCCATTGCAACTCGGGCACGCCCGACCCCACGCGCACGATACCCATGCCCATCTTTCGGGCACCCAAGTAGTACGCCAGGCCGGCCATAAAACGCCGGTCCATCGTCGTCGTTAGCTGGATAATGTCGTCCGAGGTCAATCCCACGCAATCGTAGGACAGCGCTTCGTTATAGGCGAGCCGCTCCAAATCCTTTTCGGAAAGGGCGAACAGAACCGGGTCGCCCGCCGTGCCCGAGGTGGTCACGAAATCGGCCACCTCGCTGTGGGGAATGCACAGGAAGTCCTCATTGAATGTGTGCAGGTCCTGCTTCGTTGTCACCGGAATCCGTTGCAAGTCCTCCACGGTGCGGACATTCCGCCAATCGATATCGTGCTCGTCAAACAGCCGCCGGTAATACGCCGACTGACTATACAGGTATTCACTATGTTGCCGCAACAGGCTTTGTTGCAGGTCGTCGATCATCTGTTTACCACTGTCACTCTTCATGCTGTCAATTATTTCACTCTTTTTTGGGTTCGTCGAAGCTGTTTTTCCAGTGCTGCCCGGTCCGTCCGGGTGGTTACCTCCCTTGCGAGGGCGGCTTCATAATAGTGTGCCGCCTGGGCATAGTGCCGTTGCCGGTAGTAATAATCCCCGGCAGTCTTATGCGCCAGCCAAAAGTCTGGGTTCAGGGCGACGTATTCGGAAATCGCTTCGTCTGAAATATACGTGTTTTTTTGCCCAATCCTAGCGGTTTCCTTGCGAAAATGCTGGTAATCCCGGTATTCGGGCGTCTCTAGGAACGCATCAGCCTCCACCAGCAAGCTGTCGATGCTGGTCGATTGCCGTATCGGGCCGTCGTCCATCCGGGCAAATACAGCATTCAGGTCATACGCTACGAACGCGCCCAGCTGGTAGGGATTGGCGGACACCCACATCAGGCGGTCTTCGGGCTGGAAAACGACGGCGTGGTGGGCCATGAGCTGGTTGATGGCCATCTCGTTTCCGTAGCCGAGGGATACGTCATCGAGGCCCTTGCGGTTGCGCAGCACGTCTACCGCCAGCGCGGGCGTTAACTTCGGCTGCTGGTCGATGAGCTCATGCAGCCGCTCGAAGCGGTACAGGGAATGGCTCTCCTGGATGTGGCGGATATTGCGCTTGTCGTGGCGGTAGGCCTCACTTTGAAAATGGTTGGTGCACACCAGCAGGTCTCCTTGGCTAGGCACATCGTACATACCGATTTTTTTCGGCGAAACTTCGATAAGTGCGGCCCGGCCGTCCGCGGCGCTGGCCACCATAATGGATTCGGACACAAAAACCTCCCGCGCGGAGGCGATATCGAAGGCCTGTTCGATCGTGGACGCGTATTGGAGTATCTCCCGGGCTACCAACGATATTGGGGTCTTGGACTTGAGCGGCATATTAGATTTTCCCGCATTAATCGTCACCGTGAGGCCGTGCTCGTTCATGCCCGACATGGCGCCCAGCATGCCTGCCCACGACACGATAGCGTGTTTGTGTCCGTGGTCCGGCGCGATGAAGTAGACGATCTTTTCCTCTGCGAATTTATCATTGACATGGAAGTCGAAATTGCGCCCCACAAGCAGCTTGCCATCTGACGTATGCTCACCCCAAGCGGCAAATGACGAGCAGCCGACCAGCGCGAGGTCTCGTAGAGCGTGCCCGATATCGTGGGCGCCATGGAAATATAACAGCCGATGGTAGGGCGGGGCAATGAAGTCAAACTCGGGTGATGAGGCCTTCGACAGGCCGTAAAGCTCCTGGCGGTATTCCTCGTCCACATGCGCTTCCATACTTCGGTTGAAAAACCGGAGAAATCGGCGTAGCCGGCGTTGCTTAGCCTCGGACGGAACGAAATCGCGGATTACATCCACAAAAGCCGCTTCCTGCTTATGCAGGAGGTCTTGGGTGAGCGCCCCGATACCCAAACCCCGTTGATAAGGGTTGCCCGAGACATACAGTTCCCACAGGCCGGCCCGGTGCTGGGCAAGGGAGGCGTTGTCCGTATACCGACTCGTGGGCGACAAAGCTTGTAATTCGCCCACCCGATCGTCCAGACCGGCCACAGAAGGAACGTGCCGGGTGCTCGCGCAGCCAGCCAGTAGCGCGAGGCAGGCCAAGCTACTAAGCGTTGTTTTCAACGTCGGCGTATATGGTTTTCGGACAACCCGCATCTGTTATCCGGCCGTTTTTATGGCAACAAGTGGGTTACTGCACGTACTGCGCGGTCGTGTTTCGTCACGAAGGGGTTGGTCTTGTCCCAGACGTATCCCGCCAGCACGGAGCATACCTTGCGCCGTACATCCTCGTTCACTTCTTTATGGAAGAAAAACTTCTGCAAGTCGCCCGAGTACCAATCGCGGATATAGGAACGGAATACACTCACGCCATACATCATGTGGTCTTCGTATTCGGTCTGCCAGTCGACCGTTTCGCCTCCCACTTGCCGGACGGCGAGCTTGGCGGCCAGCGAGCCGGATTCGGTAGCGAAACATACGCCCGAGGAGAACACCGGGTCGAGAAACTCAGCGCTATTGCCCGTCAGGGCATAGCCCGGTCCGTATAATTGTTTCACCGCTTTGGAATACGCGACGATTTTTTTGGGTTCGAACAGGAAGTCCAGCCCGTCAAACCGTTGCTGATAATAGTCGGACTGGCGGATGATCTGCCGGAACGTGTCCATGGGATTTCCTTGGTCAATTGCATCGAGATATTCAACCGGTGCGACCAAGCCCAGTGAGGAGCGTCCGTCGGAAAAAGGAATTACCCAAAACCACACTTTCTGCTCAATCACATCAAAGGTAATCATCGTCCCTTCTTCGCCTGCAGGCCGGCGCACGTCGTCCACATGCACGAATGTCGCCGCCATGGGCTCAAGGCTCGTCGGCGCATCCAAATTAAACAAACGAGGCAATACGCGCCCGTAGCCGCTGGCATCGATTACAAACTTCGCCTTGATTTGGCTTTGTTGCCCGTCTTTGTCACGCACCGTTGTGAGCGAGTCGGTTCCCGAAAACTCCACGTTTTCGACCACGGTCTCAAACGCAATATCGACACCCCGCCGCTGCAGGCTGTCCGTGAGCACCTTGTCAAAATCGGCTCTGGGCAACTGCCACGTCCAATCCCAGCCATCGGAAAACTTCTGGCTAAAATCAAAATGGCACACCTCATCGCCTCGGAGGAAACGTGCGCCGTATTTCCTTTCGAAGCCCATGGCTTCGGCGTCCTCAATGAATCCCGCCTCGTGGAAATGGTCCATACACCGCGGAATCAGGCTCTCTCCGATCACAAAACGGGGAAATCGCTGGCTTTCAATTACCTTGTGCGATACGCCTGCCTTATGCAAAATAGCGGATGCCACCGCGCCAGACGGGCCGGCGCCGATAACCAATACGTCGACTGATTCAGTATTCATAGTATTCGTTGGGATAATATCGCGTGTGTGGGAGCTGGCCAAAAGCCCTGGCCATAAAACGATTGGGCGCACGATGCTCCCGATCTGGCCAGCCTCCCAATGGTTGCCAAAATACGAATTTTTACCTGACTTACTCAAGTATATTGCTAAATTTGCCCCCCTTAGCCGCTATAGGTAATTGACAAATGATTGAATTGACAAACCCGGTTGGCCTAGCCGAATTTAACGCCATTCTTTTCGAAAGCCGCCAGATTTCTTTATCCGACGAGACGAAAGAAAAAATACGCCAAAGCTTTGTGTTCTTGCGCGACTTTGCCAAAGACAAAATCATCTACGGCGTCAATACCGGTTTCGGGCCGATGGCACAATACCGCATTAACGAATCGGACCAGGTACAATTGCAATACAACCTGATTCGCAGCCACGCGACGGGCATGGGTGAGAAGCTCTCGGAAACCGAAGCCAAGGCCGCCCTGCTCGCGCGTATTCAGACGTTGTCGCTGGGCCGCTCCGGCGTACATCCATCCGTGGTGGACCTGATGGTCGAGTTCCTCAACCGGAATATCGTCCCGGTCATTTACCGTCACGGGGGTGTAGGAGCCAGTGGCGACCTCGTGCAGCTCGCGCACCTCGCGCTCAGCCTAATCGGCGAAGGCACGGTTTTCTACCAAGGCGCCGAACAGCCCACTGCCGAGGTGCTTGCTAAGGAGGGCCTGACACCCATCGCTATCCACCTGCGGGAGGGATTGGCATTAATCAACGGTACGTCGGTAATGACAGGCATTGGCATGGTCAATGCCCTCTTATCCAAGCGGTTATTCAACTGGTCGATCATCTGCTCGGGAATGATGAACGAAATCGTCAATGCGTACGACGACCACTTGTCGGCCACGCTCAACGAGGCCAAACTGCACCCGGGGCAGCGCCTGGTGGCTGAACACCTGCGCAATAACCTCACGGACAGCAAACTCGTCCGCAAGCGGGAAGAACACCTCTACAACGGCAAGGTCCAGGAAAATGTCTTCAAAGACAAGCTGCAGGAATACTACTCGATTCGATGCGTTCCGCAGATTCTGGGGCCGGTATGGGACACCCTGCAATACACGTGTGCCACGCTGGAAGCGGAGGTAAATTCGGCCAACGACAACCCCATTGTGGACGTTGAATCGGCGCATGTGTACCACGGTGGCAACTTCCATGGCGATTATATTGCACTGGAAATGGACAAGTTGCGTATTGCCATCACAAAACTGTCCATGCTGTCCGAACGGCAGCTCAACTACTTGCTTAATCCGTCCATCAACGAGGTTTTGCCTCCATTCGTGAACTTAGGCGTATTGGGTCTCAATTTCGGGTTGCAGGGCGCGCAGTTTACGGCAACCTCTACCACCGCCGAAAACCAAACGCTGGCCACGCCGATGTACACCCACAGCATTCCGAACAATAAGGACAACCAGGATATTGTGAGCATGGGAACGAACGCCGCTTCGTTGACACGCAGAGTCATCGACAATACCTACGAAGTGCTGGCCATCCAGTTAGTTGCCATCGTACAAGCCGTGGAGAGTCTCGGCGTCCACGATAAGCTCTCCTCGAAGCACCAGGCTGCTTTCGGCCAAATCCGGGCCATCGTTCCTGCATTCAAGGACGACGTTTATCTAGCCCCATACTTGGAGGCCGTCAAGCAACACATCCTTCAGGCTGACGCAGGCTAGGAAACAGGCCCTGTACATGGCTAATGTCATTCGCTGGGCGGCTTTGCTGCAGCAAAGTAGGAAACTCCAAACTGTTTTCACTAAATTTGCCTCTTGACCACGACGGGCACGTCCACGCCGTGTCGCCCAGAGACGCAAACCAAAAAACCATTGAACTCAACTAACCAACCCTAAAAATGAAAACGTTATGAAATTCCTAACTACAATTTTCGTTGTGTTGTTGGCTACGGGTGCATACGCCCAAGAGCTGGCTGTCGTACTTCAAGGAAAGAAATTCGGCTACATCGACCGCAGCGGCCAGCTGGCCATTCCTGCGCAATTCGACCGGGCACAGCCGTTCTCGGACGGACTTGCCGCCGTGGCCGTCGGGAAAACCTGGGGGTTTATCGACATGGCGGGCAACATGGTCATCGAACCCCAGTTCAACAACGCCAAAAGCTTCAGCGATGGCGTTTGTTTGGTAAACAAGGACCGCAACTGGATATATATCGACAAAACTGGCGCCGAGAAACAAATGCCGACATCGGAAAAACCCTACGACTTCAAGAGCGGCGTGGCGTTTGTCCGTGTGGGTGGCAAGGTGGGCATGATGAACCCCGCGGGCGATATCGTTGCAGAGCCGGTATATGAAGAAATCCGCTCGCCCATTGGAGGCTTGGCCCGCGTTAAGAAAGACGGGCGCTTCGGGGTGGTCGCCACATCGGGAGAGGTTTACGTCGATCCTGTCTACGAAGACATCGATATCTCCCCAAACGGTATCATCATTGCGAAAAAAGACGGGATTTTCGGGCTTTTGGACCAAAACAAGACCTTTATCCCCATAGACGGAGCCGAACGAATCTGGCCCTTCTTGGCAGAATCCCCCCTCACCTATGCGCGCAAAGCGGGCAAGATGGGGTTCATCAACGCGCAAGGGCAATGGGTGATCGAGCCTCAGTTTGAGCGTGCGCGCGCCTTCCGCAATGGCCTAGCACCCGTGTACGCGGATGGGCAATGGGGCTATGTAGACACACAGGGCAATATGGCCATCCAACCGCAATACCGCGACGCTGAAATATTCAGCGAAGACGGGTTGGCTCCAGTCAAAATAAAAAAATTATGGGGCTTTATCGACCGTAGTGGCACCCTCGTCATCCCCGATGACTACGATATTTCAGTCGCGTTTATTGGCTTTCTGAGCAGCGGCGACGAAAAAGGGTTTATCGACGGCCTAGCGCGCGTCAAGTACAAGAAGGAGTGGGGCTTTATCGATACCAAGGGAAACGTATTGGGCGGCACTTGGTACCGGCAAGCCGAATTGTTTAGCAAATAAGGAATATGGAGAAACAACGGTACGCGTTGGTGACGGGTGCGTCACGGGGCATTGGGCGGGAAATCGCCGTCAAACTGGCTACGGAA
>CAYUIZ010000056.1:0-16850 GCA_964444885.1 uncultured Sphingobacteriaceae bacterium
AAGGAATAAAAAAAAGCAAGCAACATCAGGCAGGCCGTGCGGGCAACATGCACAGCTTGTTGTCGCGCCTCCGGTTTGTAAATGCTCATCATCATACTTATAGGGTTTATTGGTTAATTAATTTAGTTAATTGCTCTTTTCCCGTCCGATTGATACCGATTATTTCCCATCCATAATGCCAAAAAACCTTATTCCAACGTTGGCATTAATGGCTTGAAAAAAACACCTATCCATCAACCCAATAGAAAAAATGGACAAGGTTTATAAGTCCTTCGGACACTTGGTTATTGCTAATCTGCTGGTAAAGGTAGAAACAAAAATTAATTTATGCAACCGATTGCAAAAAAAATATTTAATACCTATTTTAGCCGAACCATTTAACAAGCCTTGTTTTCAGTTAAAGAAACGGACATAATGAGTGATAAGAAAGAGGTAACTATATACGATATTGCTGCTAAACTCAATATTTCGGCAACTACTGTCAGCCGTGGGCTCAAAAACCACCCAGCCATTAAACAGGCCACCAAAGACAAAATATTTGCCCAAGCCGAACAAATGGGGTACCGATTTAATACCTTTGCACGCAATTTGAGGGTGAAAAAGACATATACAATCGGTGTCATTGTGCCCCGTCTCAATAGTATGTTTATGTCCGGCGTCCTGGCCGGTATGGAGAAGGTTTCTAATGAGGCTGGATATGACTTAATCATCAGCCAATCGCTGGAAACAGTGGGCAAAGAAATCAAGAATGCTTCTACCATGTTCAATAGCCGCGTGGACGGACTACTGGTGTCATTAGCCTATGACACGACCGATATCACCCATTTTAAGCAGTTTATTGACAGAAATATCCCGCTGATTTTTTTCGATCGGGTGTACGAACATCCGAATTGTCCCAATATTATCATTAACAACTACCAGGCAGGGTACGAGATCACCGAGCACCTCATCAAGCAGGGATGTAGTCGCATCATGCACGTGACGGGCAACCGGAGCCGTAATGTGTACGAGCGGCGTTATCGGGGGTACCGGGATGCTTTGGATGACCACGGTATCGAATATGATAAAGGACTGCTGGTGACCACGCAGCTGAGCACCGAAGATGGGGTACAGGCGGCGAGGGATATCCTGTCGATGGACAGGAAGCCGGATGCCATCTTCGTGGCCAATGATTCATGCGCGGTATCCTGCTTGAAGGAACTGACGCGAAACGGTATGCGGGTTCCGGAAGACCTATTGATTGCCGGGTTCAACAACGACCCGATTGCTACGGTCGTTGAGCCCAACTTGACCACGATCGACTACCATGGCCAGGAAATGGGAGAAGTGGCTGCCAAAACCCTGATCAACCTGCTGACCGAAGGGAGTGTCGAGCAGCACGCGGCCACCATTGTATTGCGCCATAAATTAATCATTCGCGAATCCACCCAGCGTTAAAACACACCAAAGTATAACTAACCTCATTGATTATGAAAAGCCCGTTACGATACGTCCTTTTATTTATTATTGCCCTGGCGTTTTCGCCTTATTCCTACGCCCAATCAGGTTATCGGCTATGGCTGGATTACCGGGCCGTGGCCCAGGAGGTGGCGGATACCTATAAGAAGCAGTTGTCTACACTTGTTTTTCCGGTCACGGGCGGCACCGATAGCGTTGCCCGCCACGAGTTGCTGCTTGCCATGCGCGGTATCGCGGGCTTTGAGCCCCGCGAGGCAGACAATACGGACGGGGAGGGTGCCCTGATAGTGGGCACGCCCGGTAGCCTTGCCCCGTGGGGTGATCAGCGCCTGTTCCAGTCGTTGGAGGAATTAGGCGACGAGGGCTATCGAATCCAACAAACGACGGTAAGCGGGAGCCCGGCGATTGCCATTCTTGCCAACACGGATATTGGTGTGCTTTACGGGGTGTACGCATTCATTGGGCAGATGCAATCAGGCCGGGATTTGGCCCGGTTGGCGATCGCCTCCAGCCCGAAGATAGACTTCCGGTTACTCAACCATTGGGACAACCTGGATCGTACCATTGAGCGGGGTTATGCCGGTTTTTCGCTTTGGGATTGGCATCGTCTCCCCGGGTACCGGGACCCGCGATATACCGACTACGCCCGTGCCAATGCATCGGTTGGTATCAACGGCACGGTGATTAACAGCGTGAATACCAACGCGCTGTCCCTGACCGCCACTTACCTCGAAAAGGCGGCGGCCTTGGCCGACGTGTTCCGTCCTTATGGCATTAGGGTGTATTTGTCGGCCCGGTTCAGCGCTCCCATCGAGCTTGGCGGACTCCCTACGGCAGACCCGCTCGACGCCGGGGTGCAGCAATGGTGGGCAGACAAAGCTGACGAAATATACCGGTATATTCCCGATTTCGGGGGCTTCCTAGTCAAGGCCAATTCCGAAGGGCAGCCCGGCCCGCAGGATTATGGCAGGAGCCATGCCGACGGGGCTAACATGCTGGCGGACGCGCTTGGGCCCCACGGAGGGATCGTGATGTGGCGTGCATTTGTCTACGAGGACTCCGTGCCGGAGGATCGCGCCAAACAGGCGTATAACGAATTCAAGCCCCTTGACGGCACGTTTCGCGATAACGTCATCGTGCAGGTTAAAAATGGCGCGATCGACTTCCAGCCACGCGAGCCATTCCACCCGCTGTTCGGGGCAATGCCCCAGTCGCAGCTTATGATGGAGTTCCAGATTACGCAAGAGTACCTTGGTTTCGCGACTCATTTGGTTTACCTCGGCACCTTGTTTGGTGAGGCCTTGCAGGCAGATACATACGCCAACGGAAAAAACTCAACCGTCGCGCGCGTAGTCGATGGCTCGTTGGATAATTACAGGCTAACGGCTATGGCAGGCGTGGCCAATACCGGTACGGATATCAACTGGACCGGACACCCATTCGCACAGGCGAATTGGTATGCTTATGGGCAATTCGCCTGGAACCCGGATGCGGATGCGGAAGCAATTGCCAGGGAATGGCTGCACCGGACATTTGGCAACGACCCGATGCTGGTGGACGCGTTGCTGCCCGTGATGATGCGATCGCGCGAGTCCGCCGTTAACTACATGACTCCCTTAGGGCTTCACCACCTGATGGGCTGGGATCACCATTACGGTCCCGGGCCGTGGATCAAGGACAAGCAACGGGAAGATTGGACGTCCGTATATTACCACAAAGCGGATGCTAATGGCATTGGTTTCGATCGTACGGCAAGCGGGAGCGATGCCCTGGCCCAATATACGCCTGAAGTGAGGGCCATGTTTGAAAATCCGCACACCTGCCCGGACGAATTCCTGCTGTGGTTCCATCACCTGCCCTGGGATTTCACCATGAAATCCGGACGCACGCTATGGGATGAGCTGTGCCACCACTACTATGCCGGGGTAGATGAGGTGGCAGGTATGCAAGCCACCTGGGCGGCACAGCGGGGCAGGGTGGACGAAACCGTCTTCCGCGAAGTCAGCGATCTGCTTGCTATCCAATACGAGGAAGCATCGATATGGCGAGACGCTTGCGTGCTGTACTTCCAGCAGTTTTCCAACCGCCCGATTCCGGAGGGGCTGCCCACTCCCGAACACCCACTGGAGTATTACGAACAATTGCACTACCATTTCGTGCCGGGGATATGATTGCTGTTGTTTGGCGGTGCTTTGGCCAAGTAAGCGCATCGTCCTGTTCGTAGCCAGTAGGCGAATGGGAAAGGGATGGGCCTGCTACCGCGCCGAACTCTCCCGGATAAGCAGCTCGGGTTGCAGCACGATTTTCTCGGGGCGGTGTTTGTAGTAGTCTCCCTTTTTCAATAGCTTGAGGAACAGTCGCGCTACCTCCTCGCCCATTTCCACGGTGCGTTGGTCTACGGTTGAAATAGAGGGGCTGACCAGATCGGTAAAGGCTTCGTTGGCAAAGCCCACCACACCGACCTCCTCGGGGATACGTTTGCCCGCGGCTTTCAGGGCTTGGACGACCCCCATGGCCGTAAAATCCTCGAGGGTAAATACAGCGTCAAAATCGACGCCATCTGCCAGCAGTTGCCGGATGCACGCCCGCCCGAATTCAATCGAAAAATCGCCACGGATCACCAGCCGGTCGTCCCAGGGTATGCCATGCTCGGCCAAGGCGTCTTGGTAACCACGCAGCCGCTCGGTGAAAATATTGACATTGCGCGATTCGTTGATATGCACGATGCGGCGATAGCCGGCTTGGATGAGGTGCTCCGTGGCCATAAAACCCCCGCGATAGTCGTCAATGGTGACTGACGGCACATCAATGCCCTGTGGCACGCGGTCGAAAAACGCGAGGGGAATGTTGCGCTTCTTCACGTCGGTAAACGCGCCCGCTTGCTCGGTTTGCAACGAGATGGAAGCAATAATGCCGTCAACACGCGTACGCAGAAAGGTCTCAATGCCGTTGGCTTCTTGCTGGGCTGATTCTTGGGACTGGTACAGGAGGATGCTATAGCCGTTTTCGTTCATTACGCTTTCGATGCCGTGCACGACCGAACTGAAGAAGCTGACATCGAGCCGGGGCACGAGCACCCCGATGATTCTGGTTTTGCCGGAGCGGAGTGACGAAGCGAGCTTGTTGGGGCGGTAGCCCAGGCGGTCGGCCGTTTCGCGCACCGCTTGCTTGGTCGATGCCTTGATCGCGGGATGGTCATTCAGTGCGCGGGCCACCGTCGAAAAGGTGATGCCCAGCTCCTGGGCAATATCGCGTATGGTGACTTTCTTCAAAATAAGTTTGGGGGTTTCTGGAAAAATTTCCAGCTAAAATAGCGATCTGTTTTGAAAGTCCCGAATTATCGCCTATATTTATGCCAACGTTAGCATAACCATTTTTTTTAACCTACGTAGCTATGCTGTTATTAGGGATTGATATAGGAACCTCGTCCATCAAGGTATCGGTAGTGGACGCCGATACGCAACGCGCGGTAGCTTCGGCGCGCTATCCGGAAGACCGGGAGAATGACATCACGGTACAGGCGCCGGGATGGGCCGAGCAGTCCCCCGACATGTGGTGGGACCAGACGAAGAAGGCCGTCCGCAGGGTGGTGGATACGGGGGATTTCGACCCGAACGATATTGGAGCCATTGGGATAGCCTACCAAATGCATGGACTGGTCGTCATTGACGAACAGGGGGACGTGCTGCGCGACTCGATAATCTGGTGCGATAGCCGCGCGGTAGCGATCGGTGACGCAGCGTTTGACCGAATCGGCCACGAGCATGCGTTGGCACACCTGCTCAATTCGCCCGGCAATTTCACGGCATCCAAATGGGCATGGGTGAAGGCCAACGAACCCGGCGTGTATGCCAAAGCCCACAAAATCATGCTTCCGGGCGATTTTATTGCTTTTCGGCTCACAGGCGACTACACCACCAGCGTTTCCGCGCTTTCTGAGGGCGTTTTTTGGGATTTCAAGCGTAAGGAAATATCGCGCGACGTGTTGCAGCATTTCGGGTTTGACGACGCCGTTTTCCCGGCTATACACCCCGTGTTTGGTGAGCACGGGCATTTGCACGCCTCCGTGGCGGCCGATTTGGGGCTAAAGCCAGGGATTCCTGTTAGCTACAAAGCCGGCGATCAACCCAACAACGCGTTGTCGCTCAATGTGTTCAATCCCGGTGAAGTTGCCGCTACGGCAGGTACCTCGGGTGTTATTTACGCCGTTAGCGACCAGCTGGTTTACGACCAACAATCACGCATCAATACCTTTGCCCATGTGAATTACGATGCGGAAACGCCGCGTACTGGTGTGCTGTTGTGCATTAACGGGACAGGCATACTCAACCGTTGGGTGAAAGAGCAATTCGGGCAAGGCATCAGCTACGATCAGATGACCGGGCTGGCCTCGGAAGTCAAACCCGGGAGCGACGGTCTTCAAATCCTGCCTTTCGGCAATGGTGCGGAACGGTTCTTGGGCAATAAAATCCTGGGCGCGCAGTTCCTCGGGCTCGACCTCAATACCCATCAGCGGGCGCAGGTATTTCGTGCGGCGCAGGAAGGAATCGCGTACGCGTTCCGATACGGGCTGGACATCATCCGCGAAAATGGAAGCCATCCCACCGTCATCCGCGCGGGGCGCGCCAACATGTTCCTGAGCCGGCTGTTCAGCCAGATTTTTGTCGACGTCACGGGCGTGCCTGTCGAGCTATACGAAAACGACGGTAGTGTCGGCGCGGCGCTTGGTGCGGGCATTGGCGCGGGTGTGTTTGCCGCGCCGGAGGAAGCCTTCGCGCAGCTGGAAGTGCTCGAGACGGTCGAGCCCCGCTCGTCTCAGGCCTATGAGCCCTTGTATCAAGCATGGAAGGAAACCCTCGACCGCCAATTGTAAACAATCATTAGTTTTTACATATTCAAATTCATTACGACATGTCATCAGTACTAATCGGAGAAAAAGAATACTTCAAAGGGATCGGCAAGATTGCCTATGAAGGTCCGGAATCAGACAACCCGCTGGCTTATCGCTGGTATGACGAAAACCGCATTGTGGCCGGTAAAACCATGAAAGAGCATTTGCGTTTTGCGACGGCTTATTGGCATTCGTTTAACGGCAACGGTTCGGATCCCTTTGGCGGGCCTACCTTGTTTTTTCCTTGGGATGAGCATACGGATGTAATCCAACGCGCCAAGGACAAGATGGACGCTGCTTTTGAGTTTTTCACTAAAATCGGTTTTCCCTACTACTGTTTCCACGACGTGGATGTGGTCGACTACGGGAATGACGTAGCGGAAAACGAGCGCAGGCTACAGACCCTGGTCGAGTACGCCAAGGAAAAGCAAGCCGCCACAGGCATCAAGTTGCTATGGGGCACCGCCAACCTGTTTTCGCACCAACGCTACATGAACGGTGCGGCCACCAACCCTGATTTTAACGTGTTGGCCCACGGCGGCGCCCAAATCAAAGCCGCGCTCGACGCCACGATCGCCCTCGGGGGCGAAAACTACGTGTTCTGGGGTGGGCGCGAAGGCTACATGACCTTGCTGAACACCGATATGAAGCGTGAGCAGGAACATTTGGCGCGTGTATTGCACTTGGCGAAGGACTACGCCCGCGGACAAGGCTTCAAGGGAACATTCTTTATCGAGCCCAAGCCCTGCGAGCCCACGAAGCACCAGTACGACTACGATTCCGCAACGGTCATCAGCTTCCTGCGCCAGTACGATTTGCTGGACGATTTCAAATTGAACCTCGAAGTCAACCACGCCACGCTGGCTGGGCACACCTTCCAGCACGAATTGCAGGTGGCAGCGGATGCAGGCTTGCTCGGCTCCATCGATGCCAACCGCGGCGACTACCAAAACGGATGGGATACCGACCAATTCCCCAACAACATCAACGAACTGGTCGAATGCATGCTCATCATCCTGGAAGCGAATGGCTTTGCGGGAGGCGGTGTCAACTTTGACGCCAAGGTACGGCGCAATTCCACCGATCGCGAAGACCTGTTCTACGCGCATATCGGCGGTGCCGATACCTTTGCCCGTGCCTTGGTGGCGGCGGACAATATCCTGCAAAAATCAGATTACCGCAAGATCAGGGCCGATCGCTACGCGTCCTTTGATAGCGGTAAAGGCAAGGAATTTGAAGACGGCAAGCTGAGCCTGGCAGACCTGCGCGACATCGCGGCTGCCGCAGGCGAACCAGCCACGACCAGCGGGCGGCAGGAATTCCTAGAAAATTTAGTGAATCGGTATATCTAAGCCGCTCACCTACCACAAAAAAATGCCACCCGGAAAGCAGGTGGCATTTTTTTTTCGATGTAATGAGATATGCCTACTGGAATTTCTTGGCATTGATTTTCCGATCACTTTCGGTTAGGTAAATCTTGCGCAGGCGAATGCTTTTGGGTGTCACCTCAATGTATTCGTCGCCTTGGATGTATTCCATCGATTCCTCAAGGGAGAACTTCACAGCGGGTGCGATCCGGGTGTTATCATCACTTCCGGATGCGCGCATGTTGGTGAGTTGCTTGCCTTTTACAAGGTTGACAACCAAGTCGTTGTCCCGAATGTGTTCCCCTACGATTTGGCCTTCGTACACATCCACGCCTGGATCGATGAAGAAGCGGCCCCGGTCCTGCAGCTTGTCGATTGAGTACGCGGTGGTTTGTCCTTTATCCATCGATATCAGCACGCCGGCCAAGCGGCCAGGAATGGAGCCTTTCCACGGTTCGTAGGCTTTGAACCGGTGCGCCATTACGGCTTCACCTGCGGTGGCGGTCAGTACGTTATTGCGCAGACCGATGATACCGCGCGAGGGAATGTCAAATTCCAAGTGCTGCATGTCGCCTTTGGTGTCCATCACGAGCAGTTCGCCTTTGCGCTGGGTGACCAATTCAATGACCTTGCCCGACACTTCAGCAGGTACGTCGACCACGAGTGTTTCAATAGGCTCGCACTTGACGCCGTCAATTTCGCGGGTGATGACCTGCGGCTGGCCTACTTGCAGTTCGTAGCCTTCGCGGCGCATGGTTTCAATCAGGACCGACAGGTGCAGAATGCCCCGGCCGTAAACCAAAAACGAGTCCGGCGAGTCGGTAGGTACTACCCGAAGGGCGAGGTTTTTCTCCATTTCCTTATGCAGTCGCTCGTGCAAATGGCGCGACGTCACGAATTTTCCTTCTTTCCCAAAGAACGGCGAGTTGTTGATCGTGAACAGCATGTTCATCGTTGGCTCGTCGATTTGGATGATGTCCAGTTGCTCGGGCTTCTCGAAATCGGCAATGGTGTCTCCGATTTCGAATCCGTCAATGCCTACCACGGCGCAAATATCGCCTGCTTTGACCTCGGTTACCTTGATGCGGCCGAGGCCTTCGAAGGTGTATAGTTCTTTTACTCTGGATTTGACGATACGTCCATCGCGCTTGACGAGGGATACCGGCTGATTTTCCTTAATGATGCCGCGTGCAACACGCCCAATGGCAATCCGTCCCACAAAGGACGAATAGTCCAGGGAAGTAACCTGCATTTGGAGGGTGCCCTCATGATACGGCGCGGCGGGAATATGCTCGAGGATTGCTTCCAGCAATTCGGTGAAGTCGGCCTTGGGTTCTTTCCAATCGGTCGACATCCAGCCCAATTTTGACGAGCCGTAACGGACCGGGAAGTCCAGTTGTTCTTCGGTGGCATCCAGGTTAAAAAACAATTCGAACACTGCTTCGTACACTTCGTCCGGGCGGCAGTTTTCCTTGTCCACCTTGTTGACGACGACGATGGGCTTCAGACCCAGCGCCAACGCTTTTTGCGTCACGAAACGGGTTTGTGGCATGGGGCCCTCGAACGCGTCGACGAGCAGGATAACGCCGTCAGCCATTTTCAGCACGCGCTCCACCTCTCCGCCAAAGTCGGCGTGTCCGGGCGTGTCGATGATGTTGATTTTGACATCTTTATACTGTACCGCTACGTTCTTAGAGACAATGGTAATGCCGCGCTCGCGTTCCAGGTCATTGTTATCCAAAATCAGCTCGCTTCCTCCTTGAGAAGAATTCTCGCGGAATAGGTTGGTGAAATGGAGGATTTTGTCCACGAGTGTGGTTTTGCCGTGGTCAACGTGCGCGATGATGGCTATATTTCTGATTTTCTGCATTGTCCATGTTTTTTGAGGGCGCAAATGTAGGGATAAAATCCCGAAACACCGTATTTACTAACGCAGAAATTCTATCCGGTAGGATGCAATTTTAACCATGGATTAATCCGGGACGCTCGGAGGACAGGGCCATTATAGGCTTTAGGGTGTTTATTTGCGCATTCGGCGATGCGCCAGATTGCCCGTTTAGGGGGTGTGAAAACCACCCAAAACAGGGTTTAATTCGCTCATATCGGCAGGGATAGGGTGCCGAATATTGGTAAACTCATATATTTTGATTATCTTTGTCAACCCGTTTTACTTTAATTTAACAAATACTAAAATTTATTTTGGAGATGGCAAAAACGAAGATTCTGTTTGTAACGCACGAGATGTCGCCTTTCCTCGAATTAAGTAAAATTTCTGAAATCACCCGCCAATTACCACAAGCCATGCAGGAAAAAGGATACGAAATCCGTATTCTCATGCCGCGCTTTGGCAACATCAACGAGCGCCGCAACCGCTTGCATGAGGTAATTCGCCTTTCAGGAATGAACATTGTCGTTGACAACAACGACAATCCGCTAATCATCAAAGTCGCTTCTATACCCGCAGCTCGCATGCAGGTATATTTCTTGGACAATGAGGAATATTTTCAGCGCAAAGCTGTATTCTCTGATGACAACGGAAAATTCTTCGACGACAACGACGAGCGCACCGTGTTTTTCTGCAAGGGCGCATTGGAGACTGTAAAGAAATTGGGCTGGGCACCAGACGTTGTGCACTGCCATGGCTGGATGAGTGCGCTGGTCCCCGCATATATCAAAACCGCTTACAAAGACGATCCGACGTTTAAGGATTCGAAAGTCGTGTATTCCTTGTATAAGGAGGATTTCGATGGTTCGCTCGGCAGCAATTTTCCAACCATTGCAATGACTGGCGACATGACGCCTGAAGATGTCACTCCCTACGGCAATGGCGATTACCACAGCCTGTACCAAGGCGCATTAGCCTATTCGGATGCCGTGGTGCTCGGTGGAAACGACGTAGACGAAGAACTGTTAAATATTGTTAAAAGCAACGATATCCCCGCGCTGGAGCTGGAAAATTATGAGGAATTCGAAAATTATTCCAACCTTTACGAACGATTTTCGAGTGAGGAACTCGAGACGATAGTTTAGGTGTAGTTTTTGAACAAATTCTTCTTATACATGAATTTCCACATTAAAGGCTTATTGACCCTGTTAATAAGTCTTTTTCTTTTTTCGGGTTGCGAGAACCCATCGGGGGTAGGCTTAGAAGTGGATGCTGATGAGCAGCTGACCGGCAAAAGGACCGATACCGTCAGCATACGGACGGTGACCCTGAAGGACGATACCTCACGTTACTACACCATGAATCACGGACGCCACAATGGCGAGTCCTTTGCGCAGACTGTATTCGGTACGCTTGAGGATCCCATCGTCGGTCATACAACGGCCGACTTAGCGCTCGACCTCCTGAAGCCGGCTTCGGTGCCCCGCATCAAGAACGATGCAACGATTGACTCGGTGATTTTGGTGTTGCCTTATGGTCTGGACTACTTTGGTGATACCCTGGATCAGTCTTCATTCACCATCGAAGTGCACCAACTGGCGGAGAATTTCGTGTATAATACGCATACCAGCAGGACGTGGGTTACCCGGCCTGATGTAATCGGCAGCCGTACCGTCAATCGGTTTGCCTACCGGGATAGTGTCTCCGTGATGCAACACGTGGACGACCGTGACACGCTGGTGCGCCTTATCCCGCACTTGCGCATTCCCTTGTCGGCCGACTTTTTTAAGGCGTTGCTGAATGACGGGGTTGACTCGGCTAGCATGGCTACGGAGGCTGGTTTCAGAAACCGCGTCAAAGGGTTATATGTACGTGTCAATCCATCAGGAGCAGGCACAGGGCCCGGCGGGCTGGTGACCTTCGCTGGCGTCTCGAATTTGTCGGGCGTGGAGCTCACGTACCGCCAACCGAACGGCAAGGAAGGCGATGATGCCGGCATTGATACGATCCGTACCTTGTTGTCCATTCCCGCACAGTCGGCCTCTACGGGCCGCTCGATGGGCATGGTCAGCAGCGTGAGCCACACGTACACCGACGCGGTATTGGAACAGTTAAACAACCCCGACGGCAATTTTGAAACCTTGTACTTGCAGGCACCTGCAGGGCTGCGTGCTAAAGTGTCGTTCCCTTTCATCGACGAGCTGAAAAACCGTAATATTGTTATCAATAAGGCGGAATTGGTGATTTATGCCGATGCGGACGAAACAGCTTTCGGTTATCAGGCGCCCCGTATTGGGCTGTACCGCGAGGATGTTGCCGGCCAGCGGCAACCGGTGCCCGATGGCGATATGAGGCAGGCTGGCGACCCGCGTAGCCTCGGTCCCAGCTTTGGCGGTTATTATGACCCAAGTAAGAAGCGGTACGTCTTCTACCTGACATCGTTCGTACAGGACATTCTCGAAGGAAAGATCAACAATGCTGAGGCCTTCATCGCGCCGGTGTCGCCGTTTGACCAAACTAATCCGTACCAGTCGGTAGCCAACACGGGCAGCCGCGCAGTGATAGGAGGGGGAAGCCATCCGGCGTACAGCATGAAACTGAACTTGTACTATACGGAGGTCGAATAAGCAGCATCGGTCGTGTTCACATCGTAATAAGCCGCGTATCCTGGATGCGCGGCTTTCTTTTTTCGCGATGGCGGGCTGACGGCCCATATTGGCATTGTTTTCGTGGTTTTCCACCAGCCGGCATTTGCGGGTAAAAGGCTGCGGTTTTAGTGCGGACGCCATGCGCAGCGAGAAGGTCGCTTTTTTTCATGTGATGACATGAGGCGTTGGTCGTTTGGATTTGCTATTTTTGCTCGATATGGATAAGCTAATGAAGCAGTTAAAAGCGGTGGTTTTGGGTTTGCTCGTCGTGCTCTGCGGGGCGTGTATGCGAAATGATGACGAGCCGGCATTGCCCGAACGGCCCATATCGCGGCTTTATGTTTCCCTGGCTGATTTCCAGACCGATGAAACCGCCGATCCTTTTCCGAATCTGGCGGTGATCGATCCCGCTGATTCGGCCACGATGGAATCGGCCACGGTGTACCGTACGGAGGCCAGGGGCGGCGGGGCAATCTATTTTGATCCGGCGATCGGCAGCGCCTTCCAAGGCAACCGGGCCGACACGAACGTCTATGTCCTGTCGGTCAGCAATCGGGGCATCTTAAGCGTTAGCGGTACGTTCGGAAATGGACTGCTGGATGCCATGCGCGGCATTTGGTACCATCATCCGTCCCAAAATCTGTATATCGCCAACCAGACCACGCCCAGCACATTGTATGTGTACAACACGCCTTTGCGCAACCGGGGCTTTCGCGAGCCTACCCATAGCCTGGAACTGGGCGATGTGCGGCCATGGGGCATTTGCATGTATGGCGACAACATGCTGATCGCCCGTACCGGCGAAAATGGCGGTGTATCTGTCTATACCGGACTGCCTGCCGATACCAACAGCACGACGTTGCAGGCCGCGGCTACGCTGGTCGTAGAAGGGGCCTCGGATATACGAGGAGTTGCTTATTCCGCACAAGCTGATGTCATGGCATTGACCGATCATAACGCCAACCGCGTTTACATCTTTGAGCAGGCTTCGAGCTTGTTTTCCACTTCACGGACGATTACACCCACGCGGATCATCGCGGGTGCCAGCACAGGTCTTAACGGGCCAATTGACGTGACGATCGATGACCGCGAAGGAGGCGAACGGCTGTACGTGGCGAATGCCCAAAGCAGGACTATCGTGCGGTTCCCGCTGTCGGCCAGCGGCAATGCGGCTCCGGAAACGAGCGTGCTTTTGCCCCATGTACCAGCCAGCATCCATGTGGATGCCCGTGGCCGAGCCCTTGAGCTCACGGATTAATCGTATTTTCTTCGCGTTAGTTATTGGGGCTGATTTTGTCCAGCATCCGGCTGATTTCGGCTTCCTTGGCCGTGTTTCCTGCTTGGTTGTACGAAGACTGCAAATTGCGCAGCACCCGTGTAATGATGTCGACATTATCGCAAGGCAGTACAAACTGGGGGTCCATACTCAAGTTTAGCTGGCGCAAGAAAGCGATGACATCGTGCCGTCCGAAAATCTGCCCCCGGTTGAAGGCATTGATGTAGAACAGGATGCCGTGGTGGTCGTCCACAGGCGAATGGTCTTCTGTGTAGGCCAGGATAAAATGCTTGGGTAGGTTGACTCCGTAGATGGGAATGTCAAGCTTTTGGGCCACGATGCTGTATATGCACGACAGGAGAATTGGATTGCCTTTTTTGGTTTCCAGCACCCGCCCGATGTAGGAGTTCTGCGGGTCGTGATAATTGCTCGTATTGCCTGAGAAGCCGTGCTCGTTGTAGATGATGTTGTTGAGCGTGCGCACCTTTTCCACGGCACTCATCGCGTAGGTCATCTCGATCCATGCGTCCCGTTTGATGGCTTCGATCTCGTTGATGATCTGTTGCTCGTCCATGTCGGGATATTGGTGCTTGTTGATGATGATCAAGCCCTGGAGCAGATCAAACGAGCCGCTGAGTTTCCATAGTTCGAGTGCGCTCAGCGTATCCTCAAACTGGATTTTTCCGATAAGGTCTTCGATACGGCTTTGCAACACGCTGTCAAAGGACTGTTCCCATGCCATTTCCAGGGGGGCGATGACGTCCGTCCCCATCGTGACGAGTTTTTGTTCCACATGGTGGAATACCTCCGCGTCGCTGTCGTCCAGCAATTTGATAAGGGATTCCAGTTCCTTGTTGTCCATACTACAAATTTACGCAAAAAAAGATGGATGAAAAAAAGCCCGCTTTTTCCCCAAAAAGAGGACTTGGCGGCCTACCCAAAAAACACGTAGTTTTGCTCCATGTCCGTATTCGCCCGGCTTTGCCGGTACATCCAACATCTGCTGACGGCCAAAACGAGGCACGGCACCCATTCGCCTTTCGTGTACCGGTTGTTGGAAGAGGTGATCTACGCGCCGAAGTCCCCGGTGCGGGGCACTACCCGGGCCGAACGTTTGGCCTTGGCCTTGCTGGCGGACCGGCAGCCCAGGTCAATCCTGTTGGTGGGGGAGTTTACTTCGGCCTTCACCGCGGAAATTGCCGTGCGCCACACCACCGCGCAGTACGTACGCACGCTTGCCGCAGGATTGCCGGCGGATACCGGATTCGATCTCGTGTTTTGCCAGGACGTGCATGCCCATGAAGGGGTGACGCGCGAAACGCTGGCGGCGCTGCTGCATGCGGGGAGTGCGCTGGTGCTCGCGCCGCTATATCGACAGCGGGATACGCTGCGCCTTTGGGAGGCGCTAGTTGCTTGGGAAAACACCACGGCTAGCATTGACTTGTACCACGCCGGATTGGCATTTTTTCATGCCGGCCAGGCCAAGGAGCATTTCCGGATTCGTTCCTGGTAATCGTTGGTAGCGTAACTATTTCCCCGAAATATTGGGGTTAACACTTGGAATTTGCTAGTTTTAACCCGCCAAAGCGGGAGCGGTTCCCTGCTGTTTTACGCCTAACGAACGAACAATGAACGTGAGTGGACTACGGAGATTTGCCCTAGCGCTGGGAGCGCTTTTGGTCTCCGTGTGGGTACACGCCCAAAACCAAAAACCCAACGTGCTGATTATCATATCGGACGATCATTCCTACCAAACGATCGGCGCCTACGGCTCGGAAATAGGCCGGACGCCGCATATTGACCGGATAGCCGAAGAGGGCGCCACCTTTCACCGGGCTTTCGTTAACAATTCGATCTGCGGACCCAGTCGCGCAACCTTGCTGACCGGGAAATACAGCCATAAAAATGGATTTAAGGACAACGAAACCTCGCGGTTCGATTTTTCCCAAAACCTCTTTGTCAAAGATTTGCAGAAGGTGGGCTACCAAACGGCATGGATCGGCAAAATACACCTGGGCCACGAGCTGCAGGGATTCGACTATTACGATGTCTTGCAGGGACAAGGGCATTACTTTAATTCCGATTTCATATCGCGTGAGGGAAAAGTGCGTGTGAACGGATACGTGTCTGACGTCATCACGGACAAGGCGCTGACGTGGTTGGACACGCTGGGCACGGAAGAACCGTTTTGCCTGATCATCGGCCACAAAGCGACACACCGGACTTGGATGCCCGATCCCCAGGATTTCGGCGCGTACGACCGTGACCCCATCCCCTTGCCGGCCACCTTCTACGACGACTACGAAGGCCGGGAGGCTGCAGCCGTACAGGAAATGTCGATCGACAAGGATATGCGAATGGGCTATGACCTCAAAATGTTCGCTTCGTGGGAGAGCATGATGAAGGATGGCAACTTCAGTCGGATGACCGACTGGCAGAAGCGGCAATACTGGGCGTATTACCGCCCGATCTACGAACGACTGGAAATGGATAGCCTCGCTGGCCCAGCCTTGGCCGAGTGGAAGTACCGCCGGTATATGATCGACTACTTGAATACCGCCGAATCCATGGACCGCAATATCGGGCGCGTGCTGGATTATCTCGACGAACGTGGGCTGCACGAAAATACGCTGGTCATCTATCTGTCCGATCAAGGGTTCTACATGGGTGAGCACGGCTGGTTTGACAAGCGTTTTATGTATGAAGAGTCGTTCCGCACGCCGATGGTGGCGCGTCTGCCCGGACTGATTCCGGCGGGGGCGCAAGTCGCCGCCAACGTAGTCAACGCGGATATCGGCCCGACGATTCTGGAATTGGCTGGTATCAAAACGCCTGCGGATATGCAGGGAAAATCCTTCGTGAAGACGCTTCGCAATCCGGAACGCGCGCACCGAAAGACGGTATATTACCATTATTACGAAAACGGCGAACACGCGGTATCGCCACACTTCGGCGTGCGTGACGATCGCTACAAGCTCATTCGGTTTTACAAGCGCGTGGAGCAGTGGGAGCTGTACGACCTGCAACAGGATCCACACGAAATCCACAATGTGTATGACGACCCTGCGTACCGCAACGTGGTGCGTGCGATGAAGAAAAAGCTGCGCAAGGAAATCCGGTCATTTGATGACGATGAGGCGATGGCTATTTTCGTTGCGGATTAGCCACGGGGCTTGGATGTTTTGACACCGGAGTCCGCTATCCTAAGGGACGATTTGTAAAGAAAAACGCCTAATTTGTTTATTTTGCGAGCAGCATCGGGGCGAGGTGTTCGCTCGGCATGCAACACCCGCTCGATATAACATTTAAACGACAGATAACCCGC
>CAYUIZ010000056.1:16950-19001 GCA_964444885.1 uncultured Sphingobacteriaceae bacterium
TAAACGACAGATAACCCGCGCATCAGCGCCCTGTACCAAAACCACTCCATGAAAACACACCTTTTAGCCGTCATCACCGTCTTTGTTACCCTCTTCCCTTGCGCCGCGCAGGAAGGCGTATTCCGTATCACGCATCAGCCCTATCTGCAGGCGTTGAACGATAAGGGCGTCACGATCGTATGGACGACAAACAGTCCCGCCGTCAGCTGGGTAGAACTGGCACCGGATGATGGCACGCACTTCTATGCCGAGGAAAGGCCCAAACATTATGCGTCCAGCCACGGCTTTAAGGACGTATCGACCTTGCACCAAGTCCGGATCCGAAACTTGGAGCCGGGGACGAAATACCGGTATCGGGTGTATTCCCAGGAAGTGCTCCACCATCAGGGTGCGGATGTGCGATACGGCAAAGCGGTAGCCACGCGAGTCTACCAACATGAGCCGCTCGCGTTTGTTACCAGCGATCCCGGTCAGACTGAGGTGTCCTTTGCCGTGATCAATGATATTCACGGGCGCAACGAGGTGATGAAGAACTTGCTCGGGCAACTCGATTGGGCGTCGACTGACCTTGTTTTCTTTAATGGCGACATGGCCAATGACTTGCGAAGCGAAGCACAATTGTTCGAGAATTTTATGGATACGGCTACCGCCATGTTCGCCAGTGAGACGCCCATGTATTACAGCCGGGGCAACCATGAAACCCGGGGTAATTTCGCGAGTGAATTTCCTGAGTACTTCCCCACGGAATCGGGGGAATTGTATTACCTGTTTAGGCGTGGACCCGTTTGTTTCGTCGTATTGGACTGCGGGGAGGACAAGCCGGATAGCGACATTGAGTATAGCGGTATCGTGAATATGGATGCATACCGCGACCAGCAGGCCGTGTGGCTGGCGGAAGCCCTGCAGCGCCCCGAATACCAAGAGGCACCGTATAAAGTCGTCATCTGCCACATGCCACCTTTCGGGAACTGGCACGGGGAGATTGAGATTGCAACCAAATTTGTGCCGCTGCTGAACGAGGCCGGTGCGCAGGTCATGCTGAGCGGTCACTTGCACCGGCATATCCTGCAAGAACCCCAGGCAGATGGCCATCGGTTTCCCGTGCTGGTCAATTCGAATAACAACCTGATAAAAGTGGATGCCGACACCGAGCGGTTGCAGATTCAAGTGCTGGACCAAGCTGGAAAAACCGTCGATTCGATGGTCATTCACCCGAGCCGGTAGTCGTTGGCAGCGACCGACGGTGAACGCTGGGCAGGCTTTATTGCCAGTCGATCCACTGCGCGTTTTCGCTCACCCATTCGGATACTTCGACGGGGACGTCACTGCACAGGTAATCGCTGCCGAGGGTGACGCCCAGTAGGAAGTCGGCGACCGATCTTCCCGGCCACAGACTCACCGTAAATCCTTGCTTCTTGGCTTCGTTGACCATCGCGCGTGTCGTGCCATCGATGTTGCACCCTACACGGGTGACGCCCATTTCTTTTGCCTCGTCCAGTATGGCTTGGCTGAGTCCCGCTGATTTGATGAAGAGCAAGTCCACAGCGGGATACGACTCCTTTAAATAGCGCAACGGCCGTTTGTCGAAGGAGGTCAGCACATAGTCGGAACCAGACGGGATGGCGGCGTATACTTTAGCATATAGCTGGTCGCAATATTCGCTGAGTATAGGTTCTTCATATAGGGGCTGGTTCGTTTTCATTTCAAACTCGATGTACACGCCGGGCTTGTCGCTAAAAAATTCCAGCACTTCATCCACCGTAGGGATCGGGTTGCCTTTCTTGGTACGAAGCTGGCGGACCTCGGCGAGGGTCAGCTGTTCGATGGCACCCGATTTTCCCACCAACCGTTCCAGGTTGGCGTCATGAAAAAGCACCAAATGGCCGTCGGCCGTGCGGCGTATATCGATTTCATAGCCGCGGATTCCCCGGTTGTAGGTTTCTTGGAAGGCATGGATCGTGTTTTCGTCGAATTCATAGGCGCCGCCACGGTGCGCGAATAGTTTTACTTCGGCTTGTTGGGCTTGGGTCGGGGTGTATGATGACGCAAGG
>CAYUIZ010000057.1:0-3562 GCA_964444885.1 uncultured Sphingobacteriaceae bacterium
GCTTCGTTGACCAAGCTCAGCTGCTTGCGGCCCGTCAGCGGCACCGTAGCGCACGACACCACGAATGAAGCTAGTAGCAACAGACAGGTGGTTTTTATTACATTCCTTTTCATATTACGTCGTATTATGTGAAGTTTTAAATTGACCGTACCCAGCGCTTTTTGAGCTACTCGCTTCTAAAGATGTCGGGATCATGGCTCCATTGGATACAGCAATATATATGCCGTTTTGGGTAATCGAAATTGAATACGCTAGTTTTTTTTGCGCAACAAATACACCTTCGATTCTTTCCCTTTTAGCAAACGCTCAATGTTCTTTTGGTGGGTTATGAGGATGAGCGCGCAGATGCATATGCCGTAGAGCAATACCGAGCGTACTGGCGTATGAAAGAGAAATACAATACTGAACGGGAAGGCAAATCCAGCACTTATCGAACTGAGCGACACGTAGTTAGTCACCAGCAAAATAATCACAAAAACCGTTACGCAAACGAGTGCTGCCTCAAAATGTACGGCCAGCACCATCCCGAATAGCGTGGCGACGCCCTTGCCTCCGCGAAAACCCGCGAACACCGGAAATAAATGGCCGACCACGGCGATGACGCCCAGCGCCAGTTTATAGTTGACAAACTGCGCCGCATCAAGCGGGCCCGTCACCGAAGGACCGATAAAATAAGCGAGATTTGTGGCGGTCCAGCCTTTCAGGATATCGACCACCATCACAATGATGCCGGCCTTGGTACCCAGTACGCGAAAGGTATTCGTCGCCCCGGCGTTGCCACTGCCGTATTCGCGGACATCAACCCCATAGAAGGATTGCCCAAACCACACGGCAGTAGGGATCGACCCAAACAGGTACGCCAACAGCACAGCTCCTAACAAATAGATCGACATCGACTAATATCTATCCAGCTAATATAAAGATGTTCTCCAATCGGTTCAAAGACCGGACGCTTTTAAGCTCATATCCAAGCTTTTGACCGAGTGCGTCAATGCGCCCATCGAAACAAAATCGACCCCAGCCTCGGCATACGCCCGGGCGGTAACATCGGTAATGCCTCCTGACGCTTCCAGCGGAAACCGACCTGCCACGCGCTCTACCGCCACACGCACATCATCCGCCGAAAAATTGTCCAGCATGATCCGATCAACTCCTCCGTGCGTCAACACGGCTTCCAATTCCTCGAAACCACGGACCTCTACCTCGATTTCAATCGCTTTCCCCAGCCCCTGCCGGTAATCGTTGGCCGCCTGGATGGCCTGGGTGATCCCTCCGGCGTAATCCACATGGTTGTCCTTGATTAAAATCATGTCATACAACCCAAAACGGTGATTGACACCGCCGCCAATCGCCACGGCGCGCTTCTCCAAGAGGCGCATCATCGGCGTCGTTTTGCGGGTGTCCAGCACGCGCGTACGCGTCCCTTCGAGCAGTTTTACCATCCGGGCCGTAGCCGTCGCGACGCCACTCATGCGTTGCATGATATTCAGCATCAATCGCTCCGCCATTAGGATGTGCTGGATATCGCCCTGTATCGTCAGGACAACATCGCCCGGGGAAACCGGGGTGCCATCCGGAATACGCACGTCCACCTCCAACGCAGGGTCAACGAGTTTAAGCACCTCCAGCGCGATGTCCACGCCGGCCAGCACACCTGCCTCCTTGATCATGAGGCGGGCGTTGCCTTGGCTGCCTTTCGGGATGGTGGCCAGCGAGGTATGGTCGCCGTCCCCAACGTCTTCTTTCAGCGCGCTAATAATAAATGAGCGGATAAAATCAATCTCCTGCATATCTCGTAACTATTGACGGTACGTGTTCGTTCCATTTAGCACCGTGTTAAGCCGGCACACCGCCGCTGCTCGCCGTCCTTGGGACCGCAAACGAGGCGGAAACCGATCAAAAACCGGCTTACTACCGCATGGAGCACGGTGGCTTTTGACGCCGAAAATACAACAAATTTGCAGATTCATCGGCATTTTTTTGTCCACGAGGGCAAACGGGAGGAAAGACTGCAACGTGGAAAGAAGCAATCAAACGCAGAAAATATAACGTGTGCGGAGGTCGCTTACGATGTGGGCTCGATACGGAATTCGGTAACCTTGAAAATGTTATCCTCGTTCGTCAACCGGTAGGAAACGCGATATGTTTCTTTGGCCGTCCGGAGGTTTAGCACGACATACTTCAAATTCGGGTTAGAGTCTAGGCGATGGATAAACTGGACGTTGGTGGGCTGGTTTTTGTTGAAAAAATCGCGAAGGATGATCTCTGCCTGTACTCTGGAGTATACACCTTCGTCGTTCATCAAATTCATGCTGACAGTCGACGAGAAATACTTGGTCAGCCCTTTGGTATTGGCTGTCTTAATGCAGGTGGCTATATCGTCGATGACGTCATTCAGGTTCGCTTGAACCGCGAAAACCGTAAAACATAACAACAGGGCCAATCCAGTCCGCCGAATCATTCGTATACCCTTCATTTCTTTACGTAATTATATTTTCAAATCAACGTTGCTTTTTTATCGGGAATGCGCCAGCGACCATTCCAATTTGGCCACCCCGAGACGAACTGCCCGGCGATAGATAAATAATCCGAAATAAGATAGCGAAAAATATGCCACATTTTTGACATACCGCCAATATCGATGAAATTATCGTAAAATTACGACAAGTCCTGCTGGCCTTGGACGCCAGCAGGACTTCGCCCAAAAACGTAATCTGGGCCTATGCACGAATGTTGGGGGCGGCTACCCAAAGCGTTTCTCCAAAATAGCGTAGAACTTATCTACGGTATCGGGTTTGTCCGACCAGTTATTTTTAGCGGCGTAGTTTGACTGGAGAAAATCCCGGGCCTCCTGAAGGCTATCGTAACGGTTGAGCAGTTCGATGGCCTCACTGTAGGCTAGGCTATATCCATTAAACAAATCCTTTATGAAAAGTAACTTATCATTCAGGCTTATAGCGGATTTAATGTCCGAAAGTCGCGCAGGCTTCTTGGTTAAGCCAGGCTGGAATTCTGGCTTATTGCTTTTGAGTTGTGCCGCGAGCATCTCGTTGATGCTAAGCGGGCGCGCGGGCGTTTCGGGCGCTTCTTCCACCGGGCTAATTTGATGGTCAGGCAGACTCACTTGCTTCTCTTCGATAACCACCTCTTGCTTCACTTCACGCGGCTCCTCAGCCCGAGGCGTTACGGGAGGTGCACTCGGCGGTTCCCATGCGGGCGTGGGTGCATCATGGGCGGGTTCTGCCGTTGCCGGGTCAACCGCTGGCGCGCTTTCGGCTTCCTGCTCCGGCTCCTGCTCGGTTATCTCACCTTCTTCTTCGGCTAGCGCTAGGTAATCTTCTTCGTCGTAGGTATCATCCTCATCTTCTTCCTCACCTGCATCGGTCTCTTGCGCTTCGTATCGCGCATCCCCGTCGGCCACGGGCTGTGTCGTCGGCACCTCGCCTATCTCCTCCAGCACGGGCTCATCATCCGCGGTATCCTCATCCCCGTCCGAAATTTCGTCTTCTACTTCCTCCTCCGTTTCATCTTCTACTTCCTCTTCCACTTCCTCTTCCGTTTC
>CAYUIZ010000057.1:3662-18536 GCA_964444885.1 uncultured Sphingobacteriaceae bacterium
TGCTCGCGACCGCCGGGGCTTGCAAATCCTCAACCGCATCATCCTCCTGGCTTTGCGCACGCCTCGCCAGTTTGTGGTACAACGAGACGTGGGCCGTAAAGTAATGCACGGTCGCTTCAAACAAGTCCACCGAAACGGTATCCCCTTCTTCATTTGCTTCATCGAGCGTCGAATACAGCTCGTTAATTTCCTGTAATAAATCTCCTATCTTGCGTTGTAACGCTTCTTTGTTAGCCATAGTGCGTGTCGTGTGTTTTTGGTATGGATAAAGTCTTCGGATCAATTCATATGTGACCCGTAAAGATATTAAAACGGCATGAATATCTGGGTACTGCGCCGAGAAATTATCCGCTGGGGACGCTTGGTAGGGGAAACCTGTGCAAAAATACGGATATTTGTACGCTTTCTGCCCGAAAGCGGCGCCATCGCGGCTCCGGGACAAGCAACTAACGACTGGTGAGACATGCTTTTTTCAGAACACGGCGCTATTAGCGGAAATACGAAATACGGGAGCATCGAAGTAATTTGCGGATCGATGTTTTCAGGCAAGACGGAGGAATTGATCCGGCGCATGAAGCGAGCTAAGTTCGCCCGGCTCGACGTCGAGATTTTCAAGCCCCAGCTCGACACGCGCTACCACGAGGAGGATATTATCTCGCACGACAGCAACGCGATTAAATCCACGCCCGTGCCCCATTCTTCGGCCATTCTGCTGCTCAGCGCCATGACCCGCGTCGTCGGCATCGACGAGGCGCAGTTTTTTGACGAGGGCCTCGTCGACGTCTGCAACACCTTGGCCAACCGCGGCATACGGGTCATCGTGGCCGGCCTGGACATGGACTATCTCGGACAGCCTTTCGGGCCTATCCCCGCCCTGATGGCGATTGCCGAACACGTGACGAAGGTACATGCCGTATGCGTGCAATGCGGATCCCCGGCCAATTATTCATACCGGACAACGGCGGAGGAAAAACAAGTGCTCTTAGGCGAACGGGAAAGCTATGAGCCGCGTTGCCGCCTGTGTTTCGTTAAAGGGATGCGTTAGCACGACCGCCCTTGTGCTGGTCGATAAACCGCTGCCACGCGACCCTGTCAATGCCAAACGTCAATTCATCGACCCGGAAGCCGGACAATGAAACCCATCGAAACGCTTGCGCATCGTCCTGATCGCTCGCAAAACCAAACGGCCGGTCAGCGAAATGTCCCCGTGGCTCTCCTTGTGCCGAAACAATATAGTGTACCGCAATAACCTGGCTCCCGTTAAAGGCGGAACGCACGAATTCTTCCGTCGTATGGACATGGCGGACTACCTCAATGGCTAGCTGGCACTCTTCCTGAAACTCGCGCACCAGTCCGTCCAGCAGCCCTTCGCCGTATTCGAGCCCGCCACCCGGAAATTTGGTAAATTCAAACCCGTCCTTACGTTCGTCACTAAGCAAAACCTGGTTTGCCTCATTCACGAGAATCCCGTACACGCGGATGTTAAAGAGATTTTTCATAAGTGCAGGGTAAATATACCGCCGGCAGCCACCGCTCGGCCTCCGTCAGGGCAAAGCTACACAATAAAGCCACAGGCCAGCAACCGGACGCAAGGGATCGGTTCAGGCCAACAACGCGCTGATCTTCAAGTAACCCGGATGCAGCGCGTCCTCCCCTCCTTCAGCTCCCGGCTCGACGGAAATAGCGTACTTTTCTTTGAGGTGGCGCGGAAGCACCTCGTCGATTTCATAGATATCGTCGACGTCGATACCGTATTTGTCATCCACATGAGCGGAAGCATGGTGCTTGAAAAAGGTTTCGGATTTGGCTTGCTTGATGGCTCCAGCTGCGTCGGGCGCCACCGCCAGGCACTTGTAGTGGTATTCTTCAAAATCGTCAGGCTTGTAGCCGCCCAAATTCACGAAATACAGCTTGTGCTGTCCGGACGCGCGCCATGCGTCGTTGCGGAGAACGACCTTGACCCGATAGCCAGCGACGTGCGTTACCTCGCGCCAGGCGTCAATATGCAGCTTGCCCTCGGCTTCGGGCCAAAAAGCCTGCATGTCCGGCACGAGGCCGGCTAGCGACGCATTGATCCCGAAGAACACATCGTGTTGCTCCGTGTGCCTCCCGGGAGGCTTGCAGCCTAAAAGAAGCATGTATAATTTTTCCATAGCATCGTTTTACGTGACTCCCGCAAAAGTACGGAATCGACCGCAAATGACAATCCTAGGAAACACCGGGCCCAGACGGTTGTGCAGGGAGGAAAATTTCGGCCAGCATGCAGCGCGCACTCCCGCCACCGAATCGCTCAATGGTAGGTATGGGGACGTGGACAATGGTGTCGAAGGCGGTTATTGCTGCGATTTGGCTTGGCGATAAGGAAGCGTACGCCTGGGACGACATGACCATAAACGTCCGGCCAGTCCTATTCCGCACATGCAGCATATTGCCCGCGAAGCGCTCCATCTGCTCGTGGTCAATCTCAATAACGGCTTTACCCGTTTGTGCCAATGTTGCCAGCACGGACGCTCGATCGCTCGGCATGAGGCTCGAAGTATTCATGACCGCATACTGGTCGGCCACCGCCATCATGACGTTGGTATGGTAGATGGCTACGCCTCGCTGGTCGAATGCGGGGAAAAATACCAGCCGAAAACCCAAGTCGTCGCAGCACCGCTCGGCAAGGCGAAAACTGGTGCGGGGCGAAGCGCACGCATAGGCTAACCGGTTAACACGATCCAAAACCAGACTACCCGTTCCCTCCAGAAAAGTACCCTGGGATTCGCAATCGGTATAATCCAGCGTGCGGTGCACGCAAAATCGAGCCCGGATCGCATCGATCACGCCTTGCTTTCGTTCGCGGCGCCTATTCGTAGCAAAAAGGGGATAAAATGCCAAGGTGCCATCCGCGTGGGTCGAGAACCAATTATTCGGAAAAATACTGTCAGGCGTATGCGGCTGGGGCGTATCCTGCACCACGAGCACGTCGATATCGTGCTGGCGCAACGCCTCCACAAACCCATCGAACTCTCGTAAGGCGTGCTGTTGGGCGTCCGCGCTCGCATCGCGATGCTGGAATGCGTTATTCACAGCCGTCTCGGCGTTAAACCCAAAACTGACGGGCCTAACCATCAGCAAGGTGTCCGCTTGTTGTTTTATCCCTTCCATGGTATCTCCGACTTCAGGTGGCACGCTAGCCGAACGCGCGTATGGAACCTGTCCTAGCTCGACTCAACATGCCCGCGCAGCAGGGGCATGCTCATGCAATGGAATCCGCCGCGTGCCCGCGAGAGCTCAGCAGACGGCATGAGCACCAGCACATCCTGCAGATCATCCACGTGGCGCTCGCCCGACTCCAGTGCCTGGAGCAGGTCTTCCACGCGCACGAGCTCGAAGCCTATGGCCTTGAAGGCTTCCTCGGTTTTGTCGTTTCGGTCGTAGCCAAGCACCACACCATCGCGAAGCGCCAGGAGGTTGCAGCTATCGGTCCACTGTTCGCGGGCGTCGTACGGAAAGATGCCATGACCCGAAAAGACGACCTGGACATCCTTGGGATCACAGCCTAAATCGGTCACGCTCACGTCCACAAGCAGCGCTTCGACGCTGGCAAAATGCCGGGGCGGGCCTGACTGCCCTTTGACGAACTGCGTAATCTGGGTGACCGCAGCAGCAGCCGGCTGCAGACCCAATGCACGGGCTACATCGTCAGTCGGCAAGCCTTGGGCACGTGCCGATGAAAATTCGCCTAACAACACCCAAACATTGCGCTTCACCTGCGTAAAAACCGTATCGATGTGCATATAATCGCGCTTTGCCGGAATCTCCACCACCGTCACTTTCGTGACGACGTTCTTCTCGAACAGCAGGTTGACCGCCTGCGCGGCGGCTTCGCGCGTGGTGCGTTCGCTCACACCGATCAGCACATGGTTGGCACTGACCACCATGACGTCACCCCCTTCGAGGGTCACCGGCGGCACCTGCTCTTCGGCAGGCAGCAGGAATCGATGCTGGGGCTCGCTCAGCTCGATAATCTTGCCACGGCAGGCCGCGAACATCGGGTGGTGGAAAAAAATGTACTTCGCGATCAAGGCTTCGCGCTTGCGCGCTTCCTTCATGGGTTTGTTGAGGAGGATATACCCATTGATCACCGTGCCAATATCGCGCGTGAATATGAAATTTGGGATAGGCGGAAAGATCATCTCCGACTCGTTGTGCGTACCGCTCAGAAACACCCGCGCCAAATCATCCGGGGAATAGCCCAGCAGACGCATTTGTACGTGATAGCTGCAGGCTTCCAGCGCACAGACAGCGGCTACCAATTGGCTGCGGATGGAATCGTCGCGCAACAGATCGGCGAGCACCACCTGAAGCTCAATTACCTTGTCCGAACCGTAAAAATCAGGATGTCCAGGCTTATAGAAGTTCCGGTGGCTGGCAGGATCATCAATGTGGGCTAGCGTACCTTTGATCCGGGCAGGATCCAGGAAATAAAGCAGCACCTTAATGTAGTAGTCGTACTCCTTGCGGCGGATGGTATCCAGATGCACAATATCCTCAAACAACCAGTCCTGTGCTTTGGACGGCACGACCCGCCCCAGCCCGCTATCCGGGCTGTGCACGAGCACCTTGTAGAGGCGGTCCGTTTCGGACGATACATGGATTTTTGTGTCGGGAACAGACATAAGCGTTCATAACGGTATGCCCACAAGATACACAAAAATGAGGAAGCCCGAAAACGGGTGGCTAGGGGAAGTTCGGCGAATTACACCAAAAACCCACCGCCTAAGAGGTCGCTGCCCTCGTAGAACACGGCCGACTGCCCGGGAGCCACGCCTTTGACCGCGTGATGGAAATCGACTTTGACACGGTCGCCCTCCTGCACAATCGTACTGTTCATACCCGCATCCTTGTAGCGGATTTTGGTGACGGCTTCCATGGGCTCGGTAATGGTTTCGTACTTCACGAGGTTCACGTTCCGCACATAGGCCTCGGCGCGCTGCAGTTCGTGCTCATCGCCCAAAACCACCGTATTGCTCTCTGGCATAATCCGGGTGACGAAGACGGGGCGCCCCAATGCGATACCGAGTCCCTTACGTTGCCCAATGGTGTAGTATGGATACCCTTGATGCTTGCCCACCACCGTACCATCGGTGAGGATAAAGTTGCCTTCGCCGATGCGTTCGTCGATGTCCTCCACCCGGTGGCGGAGAAATGCGCGGTAGTCATTGTCGGGCACGAAACATATTTCGTAGCTCTCAGACTTGTTGGCGAGCTCCACCTGTCCCATTTCAAGCGCCATCTGGCGGATTTCCGCTTTGGTGTAGCTGCCCAAGGGAAATTGCGTGCGCGCCAAATTTTCCTGCGACACACCCCAAAGCACGTAAGATTGGTCTTTGTGCTCGTCACGACCTTTGGAAATCGCATAGCGCCCATTGTCGAGCTGGCGGATATTGGCGTAATGGCCCGTCGCGATGAATTCGCAGTCGAGCTTGTTAGCACGCTTCAGCAGCGCTTCCCATTTGATGTGCGTATTGCAGAGTACACAGGGATTTGGTGTGCGGCCGGCGAGGTATTCATCCACGAAGTTGTCAATCACGAAATCGCCGAATTCGTCGCGAATATCCAGGATGTAATGCGGAAAACCGTACGCCACGGCCAGTTGCCGGGCATCGTTGATGCTGTCCAGGCTGCAACAGCCTGTTTCCTTGGACGACCCGCCTGCGGCTGCATAATCCCACGTTTTCATCGTCAATCCGATGACTTCATACCCCTGTTCGTGCAACATCACCGCGGCTACCGAGCTATCCACGCCCCCGCTCATCGCTACCAATACCCTGCCTCTTTTACTCATTTCGTCAGATCAAAACGCAAAGATACGGGTATTTTCCAAAACGTTTTATGGATGAACTGTCATTTATCGCCGTCCTAATCAACTCGTTGGGCATCTCAGCATAAATAATTTTCAAAAAAAAGTTTTACCTAATCAAAAAAGACACTACATTTGCAGTCCCAAACGTACACTGAACGGGTTTTTTGGGAAACGGTACCATAGCTCAGTTGGTAGAGCAAAGGACTGAAAATCCTTGTGTCGCTGGTTCGAATCCAGCTGGTACCACAAACTACTTCGGACGTCGGCTGGAGCATGTTTAGTCCAAAACCGGGAAATTAGCTCAGTTGGTTTAGAGCACTACCTCGACAAGGTAGGGGTCACTGGTTCGAGCCCAGTATTTCCCACAGCAACCTCAGACGGAAATCTGAGGTTTTTTTATGCCCGATTGTTTCCGATTCCGCTTCGTAGAACAACCATCACCGATGACTCACCGCGTGCTTCCGCCTCGTGCGAGCGCCGTTGACTTTTGGCAATAAGCATTGCGGGAACCGCCCCATCTTTTGCAGCATCAAAACCCTGTCAAACGCTGCGGCAAACATCCATCAACTCGCACGAAGTTATGGCTAACGGTGTACACGGTCCAGCACCGAACAGATGCCCGGCCTAAAAGACCAACCCTTGGCCAATCCAAGCCTAAACGAACACGCTGCCCTCGCGACAAGCCCCGCATCGTATACATTAAGACAAAGTTTATATAAAATAACATAAATTATTCAACAACAATACATTACACAACAAAAGACCCCAAAACAGAATAATATTCCGCAGATTCACCTGAAAACAAACACCGATTGGATCACAATATCAGTTTACACTTTAAAATAAAGCACATATTTAATTGAAAACAAATTTGTTATAAATAACACCAAATATAATTTTGTGTGCTTTTTTAATTTGGTTTATGCAAAAAATACGTGGATATAGGCCAACATGCAGTGTATCGAGTCAAGATGCTTCTCGACCCTATCACTGGGATAAAACTAGGAAAAACCCACGAAACAACAAGGGTATTTACGTTGTGGCGCGGCGCCCCTACCCTTACTTTACGAAGCGCACAACTGGTCGACCAGAGCAGGAATCGCTTCGCTTGCCTTGCCGTCAATGCAGGTGATTCCTGTCTCCTTAACCAAGGCCGAAGCGTGGGGATCGACCACGAATTTCAGGGCTTCACGCGGCACCTCGTACAACAGCCCGGCGGCTGGATAAACTTGGAGTGAAGTGCCCACGACGATAAACACGTCGGCCTGCCGGCAGAGGCGTATGGCCTGCGTCATGGCGGGCACAGGCTCGCCAAACCAAACGACGTGTGGCCGCAGTTGGCTACCGTGTTCACACACCGCCCCCATCCGGATTTCATCCCCTTGGATGGGATAGGTAAGTCCGGGATCCACACTCGATTGCGACCGCGTAATCAATCCATGCAAATGGTGCACACGTGCCGACCCCGCACGCTCATGCAAATCGTCAATATTCTGTGTAATGATATCCACCGCATAGCAGGCTTCCAAACGTACGAGCGCGTTGTGCGCATCATTGGGCTCGGCCTCCAACACGGCCCTTCGCCGTATATTATAAAATTCCTGCACCAGCTCGGGATCGCGCGCCCATGCTTCGGGCGTAGCCACGTCCTCCACGCGGTAACCTTCCCAAAGGCCGTCATCGCCCCGGAATGTCTTTAAGCCACTCTCCGCCGAAATACCGGCGCCTGTAAATACGACAATGCGTTTTCCCATGGTTTATGGATTATTTGGGTTCAAAATAATCAATCCGAAGCATAAAAAAAACATGACTTCCGCGGAGGTGGCACTCAACATGTCGCTGAGCTACACTTTTCTTTTGATTTCCTGCTGGCACTACGTTTTAACTATTCACGATGACGTTGTGCCATTTTCCAATTTAGGCCGCCCGTGCGTTTGGGGCTAGTGCAACAATTCAACCGATATCCGGGCTTTAAGTTGCTGGCTATTAATGGATACCGTGCTACGCCTAAGCCTTCAGGGCTGGATAGTTTGGGAATTGAATTTCAAGTCGCAAACAATATTGTATCTTTAAAGACTAAAAACGGATCGCGTCGGCTTGTTTATTCGCATAACCACCTCGAAATGGGAAACGAAATATCTTCACATCATACCGGTATTGTAGTAGCTGTGCGCGGGAGCGTTGTGGACATCAAGTTCGAGAACAACCTTCCTGCCATCCATATGGTCGTAAAGACCGGGAAGGACCTGGAAATCATTCTCGAAGTGCATATGCAACTGGATAACCAGCACGTTCGATGTGTTGCACTGACCCCAACCCAGGGCTTGGAGAGAGGCATGAAAGCGGTCTCGACGTATGCGCCACTGACGGTTCCCGTAGGCCCGGAAACACTGGGGCATATGTTTGATGTTTTTGGCAATACGTTGGATAATCATGTATTGCCCCAACCGATAGAACGACGCAGTATCCACAACCAACCACCTCCGTTGGCCGCGCGGTCCACTACTTCCCAGATTTTCGAAACCGGCATCAAGGCCATCGATGTTTTGGTACCGCTGGAACGTGGTGGCAAGGCAGGTTTGTTTGGCGGAGCCGGCGTGGGCAAAACGGTTTTGCTGACCGAACTTATCCATAATACGGTTAAAAAACACCAAGGTGTCAGTATGTTTTGCGGCATCGGGGAGCGAAGCAGAGAAGGCCTTGAGCTCTATCAGGAGATGAAGGAAGCAGGGGTGCTGCAAGATATGGTGATGATATTCGGCCAAATGAACGAACTGCCCGGGGCCCGGTTTAGGGTGGGCCATGCGGCATTGACGATGGCCGAGTATTTCCGTGATGACGAACATAAAGACGTGTTGCTGCTGATTGATAATATTTTCCGGTTTATCCAAGCCGGCATGGAAGTGTCGGGTTTGCTGGGGCAAATGCCGTCCAGGCTGGGGTACCAACCCACGATGAGCACGGAGCTATCGCAATTGGAAGAGCGGATTTCCAACACGAAAACAGGAGCCATCACCTCGATCCAAGCCGTGTATGTGCCAGCGGACGACTTAACGGATCCGGCAGCAGTGCATACGTTCTCCCACTTGTCGGCAACCATCACCCTATCGCGAAAAAGAGCGAGTGAAGGCATGTACCCGGCGATCGACCTGCTGCAATCGGGTTCCAAAATGGCTACGCCCGTGATCATCGGCGAGCGGCATTACCGGATTGCGCAAGCCATACGGCAAACGTTGGCGGAGTATGACGAGCTCAAAGACATTATCGCCATGCTCGGCCTGGAACAGTTGTCGCTCGGGGACCAAAAGACCGTTAATCGTGCGCGCAGGCTTGAACGGTTCCTTACGCAACCTTTTTATACCACGGAACAATTCACGCAGTACAAAGGGAAAAACGTGCGCCTGGACGATGCATTGGACGGATGCGAACGGATATTGGCGGATGAGTTCAATGAATATCCTGAAAGTGATTTCTATATGATTGGGACGATAGACGAAGTGAAAACGAAAGCAGCCGTAAACGCCTAAGCCATGGAAACAACGTTGATGCGTATGAAGGTTTTACTGCCGTATGGTGTTTTTGCGGACATCAAAAACGTGAGAAGGATCGTGGTGGAAACAACCGCGGGTTCGTACGGAATGCATCCACAACGGCTGGATTGCACCGCAGCCCTGGTGACAGGTATTTTGGCGTATGAAGCGGAAAACGAAGGCGAAAAGTATATTGCGGTGAACGAAGGCATTTTAATAAAAGCCGGGCAACAGGTGTCCATATCCGTACGCCATGCCATTGGGAATGCACCGTTGGGGAAGCTTAAAGAAATGGTTGAAAAGGAAATGTTGGAATTGGATGAATTGGAAATAAACGCCCGAAGCGTGATGGCAAAGCTCGAAACGGGATTTCTGCAAAGCTTCCAAAAACTAAGGCAATAGGCATGAAGGACGAGAAACCGTATCGGAACGATTCCTTTGAAAAAATCATAGCCGGGAAGGAAGAAAGAAAATTGGGGGCAAAGCGCGATAACCGAAGCGTGTGGTATGGTCTGGGATTATTTGGAATGGTAGGCTGGTCTGTCACCGCGCCCACCATTTTGGGCGCCGCATTGGGGTTTTGGCTGGACAAAAACCATCAAGCGGACTTTTCGTGGACCCTGAGCCTCCTGGTGGGCGGATTGCTGCTTGGCTGCCTGCTGGCATGGAACTGGGTTCAAAAAGAAAACAAGGAAATCCACAAAAAACACAACGATATCGATGAATGAAACAGTAAGCTTGCTACTCGCTTTTTTAGCTGGTATTGCGTTGGGTATTTTGTTTTTCGGAGGGCTCTGGCTGACGGTACGAAAAGGGCTCAGTTCCAAAAGACCGACGTTGCTATTCATGGGTAGCCTATTCGTAAGGGTGGGCCTTGTTTTACTGGGTTTTTATTATGTCGGGTCAAACAACTGGCAAAGCATACTCGTTTGCCTCGCCGGCTTTTTGATCGCGCGAATGGTCATTACCCGCATGACAGATAAAGACCGGCAAGCCGAAACCATATTAAAGGACGGAAGCAATGAGAATTAGCCCTGATCAAATCGTTTTCTGGGAGTATGGGTTTATCAAATTAAACCTGACGATCGTGACAACCTGGGCGTTGATGCTACTGCTGGTATTGGGTGCATGGCTCATTACCCGTAATGTGAAAACAGCCATCAGCAGATCGCGGTGGCAAAACATTTTGGAGATGCTTGTTCTGATAATCCGGGATCAAATAAAGGAAGTGGGCCTGCATAAGCCCGATAAATATATGGGCTTTATTGGCACGTTGTTTCTTTTCATTGCCGTTTCAAGTTTGTTGACCATCATCCCTTGGTATGAATCGCCAACAGCCTCGCTTTCCACAACGGCGGCACTAGCCCTAGCGGTATTTTTATCAGTTCCGGTTTTTGGAATTGCCGCAATCGGATTTAAAGCCTACCTACGTACCCTAATACAGCCCAACGTCCTGATGCTGCCGTTAAACATCATGGGTGAGGTCTCGAGAACCATCTCTTTGGCGTTCAGGCTATTTGGAAATATGATGAGTGGTGGGCTGATTGCCACCATCCTGATCGCGATAGCTCCTTTTTTCTTTCCGATAATCATGGACGCCTTAGGGCTGCTCATGGGAATGCTACAAGCCTATATATTTGCGATTTTGGCCACCGTGTATATCGCTGCGGGCATGCAAAATGAAGAAAGAAGAACAGCAAAAACGGATACCGGCCGCTAATCGGCCAGCTAAGTTAGATGGAAGGCAAGGAAATATGTCGGTTGTCGGCGTTAAAAAGTAGAAATATGTATCAGTTAATTTTAAACTTTAAAACAATATGGATAGCGTAACTATTATTGGATTAGCCTCCGTAATCACTGCAGGTTTTACCATGGCTATAGGAGCTATGATGCCTTCAATAGCCGAAGGAAGAGCTGTTGCGAAAGCCTTGGAATCCCTTGCACAGCAACCCGACTCCTCACCCACCATTACACGGACACTGTTTATTGGTTTGGCAATGATTGAAACATCGTTGATTTATTGTTTCGTGATTTCGATGATCCTCATTTTTGCGAATCCCTTCTGGAATTATTTTATAGCTGCATGATCTATGGAAATCGATTGGTTTACAGTAGTCGCACAACTGGTCAACTTTCTTATTCTGGTTTGGCTGTTAAAACGCTTTCTCTACAAGCCTGTGTTGAATGCTATTGACGAACGGGAAAAAAAGATAGCTTCCCAACTGGCGGATGCCACGATGAAAAAAGCCGAAGCCCGAAAGGAAAAGGAGCTGTTCATCCAAAAAAATGAGGCGTTCGACCGGGATCATGCGACACAATTGGAGGAAGCCCACAAGCGAGTGGAAACCGAAAAGCAACGCTTGTATGACGAAGCCCGGCAGGAATCCACGGCACTCCGATCGAAACTGGAAGAATCAGTAAAGCAGCAGGAACAAGCGTTAAAGGAGGCCCTTAAACAGAGAACCAAAGAGGAGGTTTTCGCCATTGCTGGCAAAGCACTCTCCGGCTTAGCCAATGCGGATCTTGAAGAGCAGATTATCAACGTTTTTCTCGAAAAAATAAGGCGTTTAGACGAGGCGGATAGGACAAAACTCACCAATGCCCTTCACGCGACGGATGGATCTATCCGTGTGAGGAGCGCTTTTGAGCTCCCACAACATTCGAAACAGGAACTCGAAAAGACCGTCAAGAAAATCACCGGCGACGAAACCGATTTCCAGTATATCCCGGAACCGGAGCTCGTGAGTGGCATTATGCTGGAAACCACAGACTTTCAATTGTCTTGGAGTATTGATGCTTACCTGGAGGCTTTGAAAATAGATAGTATCTCAAAATAGGATAAAATGCGATCGACGGATTTAGATCAAACCATAGCGGATGCGTTCCTGGAGATAAGCCACAGCCGACAAAACCATGACCCCGCTATCCAATTTCGTGAAAAGGGAGTCGTAAAACGTGTTTCTGCAGGTATCGCCACCGTAACCGGCTTGCCAGGAGCCGGCTTTGAAGAGCTATTGGAATTCCCGAACAAGTTGTACGGAATGGCCCTGAATCTTGAAAAAGAGGAGATTGGCGTTGTCCTTTTGGGCAGAAGCGATCAGCTTCAGGCGGGTGATACCGTCCTTCGGACCCATCGGGTGGCCGATATCCCCGTAGGCGAGGAACTGCTGGGCAGGGTGATCGATTCACTCGGAAACCCAATGGACGACAAAGGTCCGGTTTCGTTTCGACAGCGATATCCCATTGAGCGACCTGCGCCACCTATTATGAGTCGCGAAGCTGTAAACACACCCTTGCAGACCGGCATTAAAGTAATCGACGCCATCATTCCCATCGGCCGTGGCCAGCGGGAATTGATATTGGGCGACCGGCAAACCGGGAAAACATCGATCGCGGTGGACACCATTATCAATCAGCGGGACAAAAACGTGGTGTGTGTTTACTGTGCTATCGGACAGCGTACGGCGGCGGTAGCCCGGGTGATTTCAGACCTGACGGACCAAGGCGCCATGGGATATACGGTTGTGGTGGTTGCAGAAGGGAATAGCTCTCCCGGACTTCAATACTTAACGCCTTATGCCGCTACAAGTGTCGCGGAGTATTTTATGGAGCAGGGCCGCGACGTGTTGATCGTGTATGACGACCTCACCAAACATGCACGTGCCTATCGCGAGCTTTCACTGTTATTGCGCAGGCCACCCGGCAGGGAAGCATTTCCCGGAGATATTTTTTACATTCATTCCAGGCTTTTAGAAAGATCAACCCATTTAAATAAAGCACATGGTGGGGGGTCGTTGACGGCTTTGCCTATTGTGGAAACGCAAGCACAGGACATCTCGGCTTATATCCCCACAAATATCATTTCCATTACCGATGGGCAGATTTATCTATCGCCCAAACTATTCGAATTGGGCTTACTTCCGGCCGCAGACATCGGAATGTCTGTCTCCAGGGTCGGTGGGAAAGCGCAATTGGGCGCTTATCGAAAAATTGCGGGCAACCTGAAACTCGCCTATGCACAATCGGAAGAATTGGAAACCTTTGCACGCTTTGGTACCCGTCTGGACAAGGATACGCAGAAAACAATTGACCGGGGGAAACGAATTCGAATGATTTTCAAACAGCCGGAAATGCAGCCGGTTTCTGTTCCGGAGCAATTATTGGTTCTACTGGCATTAGTCCACGGTGTCTTTGATGCCATACCACTCGATAAGGCCACAGCCGCAGAAACCTTGATCCGCGAAAAGCACGCTGAATTGCCGAAGGAAGTATTACAACGGATTTTTTCTTCAGAGCCGCTGAGTGAACGTGATGAAACCCTGCTGTTGGCGTTAGCAAATGAGGCCGTACAAGCCATGATCCCAAAAAGTGACAATGATGGCTGATACGTTAGTCAACTTACAACGAAGAAAACAGAGCGCGGGCGACTTGGCGGCGGTGGTACGCACCATGAAGGCGATGGCCATGTCCAATATTACCCAATATGAAGTGGCCGTTGAATCGTTGCAGGAATACTATCGCACGATTTCCCTTGGCCTATACGCCTGCTTTAAGAAGGAGAGACTTTCGCTTGTTACCGCTAATCGCAATAGCAAAGACCCCGTATCCGTGGCGGTCATCTTTGGGTCAGACCAAGGATTGGTCGGAAGGTTCAATGACTTGATCTACCTGCATGCCCAGCAACTATTGAAAGAAATTCCGGGAAAAACAGAAGTATGGGCAGTAGGCGAACGGGTTTATTCCTTGCTTTTGGACGATGGCCTTTCTCCCACAAAATACTTTAGTGTACCCAATTCGGTGGCTGCCATCACGCCGTTGGTCAATCAAATTTTAATCAATAGCGAACAATACCGAAAAGGGAACCAGGATTATAACTTTTATATTTTTCATAACAAGCCCACGGAGGGTGCACATTACCGACCGGAAAATCGCCAGTTATTTCCACCCGACAAGCTATGGGAAGAAGAGATAACGCAAATGGAGTGGCCGTCGCAGAATTTGCCTCAAGTAATCGGAAGGGTCGAAGACACCCTGCGAACGCTGATTCGGGAATATCTTTTTGTGTCCCTGTACAAAGCAAGTGCCGAGTCGTTGGCTGCCGAAAACGCGAGTAGGCTCGAAGCCATGGAACGTGCGGAAGAAAATATTGAAGAGGTGCTGGATGAATTAAACCAGGGCTATAACCGTCTCCGGCAAAGCACAATCGATGGGGAGCTTTTTGATGTGATTGCAGGCTTCGAAGCATTAAAAAAAAGCGGCGAGTAAATCACGGAAAACGGCCCCATGCCCTCCCCCGCCGGTTGCCCTAAAACCCGATTAACAAAACAGGAATCCAAAGAACGCGCGGGATAAAGGTCTTCGAGCAGTGCGCATATTCTACTCCTTGCCTTCCGGACCGGGCCGAACCCCACGTCCCTGTCGTTACCCAGGCGTGAAAGAAAACACGATCCACCAAAGCACACACCTAAAAAACGTGACGTCACATCGGCAGGG
>CAYUIZ010000058.1:0-18464 GCA_964444885.1 uncultured Sphingobacteriaceae bacterium
ATATTATTTCCTGTCAGTCAATTGGATAAACCAATAATAGTCCGTATCTTTGCGCCGCCTTAGGCAATAACGCCTATTGTATATATATATTCATGAACCCATTTATTGAATTGGGGATCCGTCATGATATTGTTAATGCCATTAAAGAGTTAGGTTTTGAACAACCTACTCCTATCCAGGAACAGGCCGTTCCCGTATTACTTGCTGGCAGCAACGATTTTGTCGGATTAGCCCAAACCGGCACCGGCAAGACCGCCGCATTCGGCCTACCTCTGTTAGAATTATTGGATTTTTCGCAAAACTACCCGCAAGCGCTGGTACTATGCCCCACGCGCGAGCTGTGTTTGCAGATTGCTCGGGACATCGTCAATTTTGCTAAGCACATGGACGATGTCCACGTGGTAGCGGTATACGGTGGTGCGAACATCAGCGATCAGCTGAGGCAAATACGCCGTGGCGTACAGATTGTTGTGGCCACTCCTGGCCGCATGCTGGACATCATCGGGCGCAATGCCATTGATTTTTCCAACGTGCGATACGTCGTCCTCGACGAAGCGGATGAAATGCTCAACATGGGCTTTCAGGAAGACATTAACGATATCCTGTCCACCACCCCGGACGAAAAGAAAACTTGGCTGTTTTCTGCAACCATGCCCCGCGAAGTGCGCCGGATCGCGCAACGATACATGACCGATCCGTACGAGCTGACCATGGGCACCAAAAACACGGGCAACGAAAACATCGAACACCACTATTACGCCGTTCGTGCCCGCGACAAGTACGCCGCGTTTAAGCGCATCGTAGATTCCAACCCGGATATCTTCGGGATTGTGTTCTGCCGTACCAAGATTGAAACCCAGGAAATCGCCGAATCCTTAATTAAGGACGGTTACAACGCAGACGCCCTGCACGGGGACCTGTCCCAGCAACAACGCGACAAAGTGATGAAGCGCTACCGCAGCAGGCACCTGCAGTTGCTTATCGCCACTGACGTGGCGGCGCGCGGCATCGACGTGAACGACGTGACCCACGTCATTAACTACTCGCTGCCCGACGAAATCGAGAACTACACCCACCGCAGCGGCCGGACCGCCCGGGCTGGCAAAACCGGCATCTCCATCTCGCTCGTCAACGCTAAGGAACAAGGCAAGATCCGCCAGCTGGAAAAAGTTGTTGGCAAAGCGTTCGTCAAGAAAGACGTGCCAAAGGCCGCCGACGTCGTGGAGAAGCAGTTGCTTTCCCTGATCGCCCGTGTCAAAGACGCGCCGGTCAACGAAGAGCAGCTTGCGTCGCACCTGCCGGCTGTCATGGAAGGCTTTGAGGCGCTCAGCAAGGAAGAGGTAATCAAACAGTTCGTATCGCTCGAGTTTAACCGCTTCCTGGAATACTACCAACAAGCTCCTGACTTGAATCTCGCCGTTGGCGAGGGCAAATTCGGCGATCGCCAAGGCCAAGACAACCGCTTTGGCCGCACGGGTTACAAATCCGACTATACGCGATTGTTCATCAACCTGGGATCCGTCGATAACTTCTCCCGTGGCGAAATGCTCGGCTTCATCTGCGACAACGCGAATGTGAGCGGGAAATCCATTGGCAAGATCGACCTGAAGGGCGTTTATACGTTTTTCGAAGTAGAGAACGCGCAAGTAGAGAAGATATACCAAGGACTTCATCAAGTGGATTTCAACGGCCGCATGGTCCGTGTTGAAAACGCCAGCGAGGGCCGCGGTTCGAAGCCAGGCAAAGGAGGCGGAAAATATGGCCATGCCAAAGGCCGTCCTGATGCCGAACGCCCTTCCCGTAGGAGCCGCGAAACCAACCAAGGTTTCCGCGACTTTTCCGGCAAGCGCAAGGAAGCTCGGAATCGCTGGTAAACCGCGATTGACGAACCTGCATCCATACATCAAAGGCACCTTAACCGGGTGCCTTTTTTTTATCGCCTCATTTGCTGCCCGGCGGGCAGAACCACGGCAACCCAGCTGGCGCTGTACACGCTATTTTATGGCCCGGGCAATCGCTTTTGAAACGTCGCTACCTCCCGAAGGGATGTCATTATAGCGCTGTGCGAAGGGCCCGGGCGAAGGTGAGAGCCACGAATATTGTGGCACGTATTCTTGTTGCACAGCTGGGAAAAACCGTGATAAAACCCAATGATATCGTTAAAATCGATTTCCGTTATTTTATGGCGCAGCTTTGTGAAAGGTATGTTTTTATGCCTTACCTTTACCGTGCTTTTGTTTGCTGAAGCATCATACATGAACTATACGCACTGACCTTGCCGTGGCTCAAATTGCTCACTTAATCCTGTCGCACCAAAACCCCGATGCCGTTGCTAGGCTAGTCTCCCGGATTTCCCATCCGGACAACACGGTCTATGTCCATGTAGACGGGAAAGAGTCAATCCGTCCCTTCGCCGGCCGATTCCGCAACCGCGACGACATCCGTTTAATCCGACATCGGACCGCGATCGCCTGGGGCGCCTACAGCATGGTTGCCGCCACCCTCCGTGCCATGGAGGAAATCCTTGCCGACGGCAATTATGATTTCATCAATTTGCTGAGCGAATCAGACTACCCGCTAGCCAATGCGAGTGAATTCCACGAATTCCTAGGCAGGCATCCCGGGAAATCATTTATGGAGATGCTCTTCAGCGGCTCGCCATGGTGGGAAGAAGCCCAGCAAAAAACGAATAACTACCATCTCGTCGACTATAGCTTCCCTGGCAAGTACGCGATCCAAAAAATCCTTAATACGGTACTGCCCAAACGGACACTCCCCGACGGGCTAAACTTTACCGGGCGATCCCAATGGATGACGTTGTCGGCCAAACACGTTCAATATGTGCTCAAATACGAGGCCGCGCACCCGAAAGCCATCCGCTTCTTCGAGCACACCTGGGGACCGGACGAGTTTTTCTTCCAAACGATTCTCCACAGTTCCCCGTACCGCGACGAACTCATCCCGGACAGTCTGCGTTATATCGACTGGAGCCAGGGGAACGTGAGCCCCAAAATGCTAACTTCCAATGATTTTGATTCGTTAGCCACCTCGGGGAAATTCTTCGCGCGCAAGTTCAACCCTTCCGTAGATGCCGCAGTTCTGAACCGCATCGATAAGGAGTTGCTCCAAACCCCATAAAGCCTCCCAACGGCCTCGTCAGAGCCTATTTCTGCCTTAGCAACCGCAGCCCGCTCCAGCTTCCGGTTTGCATATCCCTCAAATTTTCCGTACATTTATCTACCAATGAGAAACAGTCTTCACTATTCGTTGACCCGCCGGCTTGTGCCGCGATGACCTTTTGTCTACTATAGCGGTCATCATCCACCTGTTTCCCTAGCGATTGCGTCGGCATAAAGCTCCTGCGCGGTTGCCGGAATTCCATGGCCGTGCATGCATGACGACAAGCGCCCGGGCAACCGAACCAGCATACCAAAACCCAACACAGCGGCGATGGCATGCGCACAAAATATCTTCAAAACCATACACATCATGTTATTAGCAACAGACTTAGACGGAACTTTTCTAGGCGGAAAAAGCGTAGACAAGCTGAAATTATATCGTTTAATTCGCCAAAACAAGGACATTAAACTGGCCTTTGTGACCGGGCGCGGCATGGAGAGCGTCATGCCCCTCCTCAACGACCCCATCATTCCGGTGCCCCACTACATCATCTGCGACGTCGGCGCCACCATCATCAACGGCGATACGCTCGAGCCCATTGAACCCATACAGTCTGAAATCGAAAACATTTGGCCGGGCGCACTGACGTTCCGGGAGGCCCTGAAGGATATGCCGGGCCTGAGTTTCCAGGAAGTGCCCCAACAACGGCGCTGCTCCTTCTACTATACGGAAGAAACCGACTTGGACGCGGTGGAGGCCGTCGCCAAGCAATATGGCTGCCAGGTCATGCTTTCGGTAGACCAATACCTGGATATCCTGCCGGCAGACGTAAACAAAGGGAGTACGCTTAAACGGCTGGTCGAAAAAATCGGCTTTCCGGCGGAGCGGATTTTAGTTGCCGGCGATACCCTCAACGACCTTTCGCTCTACGAAACCGGCTACAAAGGTGTCGTCGTTGGCCAGGCCGAGCCCAAACTGACCGCCCAAACAGCGGATAATCCGATCGTATACCACGCCAAAAGTGCGGGTGCCGGCGGTATTATCGAAGCAATGGAGCACTTCAAAAGCTTTAAGAAATTTTGCCGGGAAACGGTACCCCCGAAACGGAAAAAACATTTGGGCGAACCCCAACTGCTCATGGTGTATCACCGGCTTCCCTTTGACAAAGAGGTTGTCGATGGCGTGGAACGCCGCATTCCGCCACGCAGCCCCAACGGCATCATTCCCTCCTTGCTTGGCTTTTTTGACAAAGGCCGGTCTGGCGTGTGGGTTGGGGAAGACGAAATAAGCCCGGCCAATAAGAATCCCGTCCGAAACACCTATATCGACGAAGCTAAATACCCCAACCTCATTGCTTCGGCCATACCGCTTAGCAAGCGTGACATCGACCTGTTCTACCGGGTCTTCGCCAAAGAGGCCTTTTGGCCCACGATATTTTCCTTTATCGACAAAGCCAAATTCAATCACGATCATTGGGAGCATTACCTCAAGATCAATGAGCTGTTTGCCATCCGCGTAGCGGAAGAAGCGGATGAAAACGCGCTCGTATGGATCCACGAGTACAACCTGTGGATGGTTCCGGCTTACCTGCGCCGGCTTCGTCCCGACGTCAAGATCGGTTTTTTTCACCATACGGCTTTCCCGCCGGCTGATATCTTCAATATCATCCCCTGGCGTCGCGAAATCATCGGCAGCCTGTTGCAGTGCGATTTTGTCAGCTTCCACATTCCGCGCTACGTGGAAAACTTTGTGGACGTGGTACGGAGCCAGACACCCGTCAAAGTGTTGGAGCGCGTCAATGCGGCCAAGCAATTCCTGACGTATAGTTGTGCGCTCGGCGTCGAGCAAATGACCAAGCGGATACAGGCCGGCAACCACATCATGCGCCTGGGTGCCCAGCCGGTAGGCATCAATATCGACTACATCAAGCAAGTGTACAAGCGTAAACGCACCCAACAACGGATCGAAGCCCTGAAAAAACGAACGGCCGGCAAGCAAATTATCCTGTCTGTAGAGCGTTTGGACTACGTGAAAGGCCCCCTCGAAAAGATACAGGCCTTTGGCGAACTGCTCGAACATTATCCGGAATTGCACGGAAAAATCGAGCTGATCAACATCTGCACACCGCCTTCGCAGGGCATGCGGATATATGACAAGATACAGCACGAACTGGATCGGGAAGTCGGCAAAATCAACGGCAAGTATTCTAATCTGGAATGGACGCCTATCCGTTACTTTTTTCGGTCGGTACCGTTTGAGGAAGTCATCACCTACTATGCCATTGCCGATATCGCATGGATTACGCCCCTGCGCGATGGCCTAAACCTCGTTGCCAAGGAATATGTAGCCATACAAGGGCTGCAAGAACAGCCTAACGGCGTGTTGGTCCTTTCGGAATTTGCCGGCGCGTCCGTCGAGCTGCCCTACGCGTTGCTGACCAACCCCTATGACAAGCGCAATATGGAAGAAATGCTCATTCAGGCCATCCGGATGGAAAGTAACGAGCGGCAGCTCCGCATGAAACGCCTTTACGAAATTGTGAGCCACTATGACATCCAGCGCTGGGGAGAGGAATTTATTGCGGAACTCGAGCTAGCCGCCCAAGAAGCCGATGCCGGACAGCTACAGCTCGGTTAATTGGTCCAACGTGCCAAAGGCGCCACGTCCTGGCCCACAAACTGGCCGGCCAGAAACTGGTGATACCCAGCAATGGCAATCATTGCGGCATTGTCGGTACAATATTCGAAACGGGGGATAAATACCGAATAGCCTTCCTTTTCGCCTAGTGCCAACAAGGCATCGCGCAAGCCGGAATTGGCAGAAACGCCTCCCGCGATGGCGACGTGCCGGATGCCGTAGGTCGACGCCGCTTTGCGAAGCTTGTTGAGCAGGATAGACACGATCCGCGCCTGTACGGACGCACAGATATCGGCCAAATGCTCGGCCACGAAGTCCGGATTCGCTTGTTTCTCGCGTTGCACGAAATACATGATGGACGTCTTCAGTCCCGAAAAACTGAAATCGAACCCGGCAATCTGCGGTTCGGGAAACTGGAAGCGCGCGGCATCACCCTCCCGCGCGTGGCGGTCAATGAGGGGCCCGCCCGGATACGGAAGCCCGAGTATTTTAGCCGTTTTGTCAAACGCCTCGCCCGCGGCATCGTCTAGCGTCTGCCCGATGATTTCCATGTCGAAATAATCGCGCACCAAGACGATCTGCGTATGTCCGCCCGATACCGTCAGGCAAAGAAAAGGGAAAGCGGGCTTGGGATCATCGATGAAATGGGCCAGAATATGCGCTTGCATGTGATTGACCGCCACCAGCGGAATACCGCGCCCCAACGCAAAAGCCTTGGCAAAGGACGTGCCCACTAAGAGGGATCCCAGCAGGCCTGGCCCACGGGTGAACGCTACCGCATCTATGCTATTTTTATGTATTTTTGCTTGTTGGATAGCTTCTTCTACCGTGGGTATGATGTGTTGCTGGTGCGCCCGCGACGCCAACTCCGGCACCACGCCACCGTATTTAGCATGGATGGCTTGGTTGGCAATTATATTGGAATGAATTTTTCCGTTTATACAGATAGCGGCCGAGGTTTCGTCGCAGGACGATTCAATACCGAGGATAATGGCCATGGACAGCTTATTGACAGTGTAAAATAAACTACAAAAGTATCAAAAAAATACTGAAAATCACGCTTTGGTGCCTTGCCGGACTGCTCCTGCTCCTTGCGGGTTTGCTGTTTTCGCTTCGGTACGAGCCGGTCCAGACCTACGTCGCCCAAAAAGCGGCTAGCTACCTGTCGCGGCAGCTCGACACCCGGGTTTCGCTGAGTGGGCTATACCTCGACCCGTTCGCGTCTTTCGTGTTGCGTGATTTTTATATGGAAGACCGTGCCGGCGACACGCTCCTCTACGCCCAAGAGCTGAAAGCAGGCATTAACCTGGCGCGCCTACACCAACGCCGGGCTACCATCAGCAACCTGCGCATTACGAACGGCTATTTCGCGCTGAAGCGTTACGCCGATAGCACCAATACCGCTTTCCTCGCAAATTATTTCGGTACCGGCCAGTCGAGTGCGCAAACCGCGAAGTCCAAGCGGATGCAGGTCGACCTCGGCGACATCAATCTGGAAAACATGCGCTTTTCTTATCGCGATTTCCGGAACACCGCCTCCGGCCGGCCAGGCGCCATCAACTACCAGGACATGCTGTTCACCGACCTGAACGGCACCTTTTCGGACATCGACTTGGATACGCATTGGTTCAAATCAACGGTCAGCAACTTGTCGTTGCACGAAAAAAGCGGCTTCCGCATCCGGGAGATGAACGCGTCCATGGTGCTTGACGCGGACCACATGGAGTTCAACGATTTGTACCTCGAGACCAACCGCAGCCGCCTCCGCAATTATTTATCACTTCATTACGGGCAGTTTTCCCAATTCGTACACTTCGTCGATTCGGTAGACATTACCCTATCGCTCAACGACGCGTACATCGACTCCAAGGATATCGAGTTTTTTGCGCCCGAAATGGTTAACACCCGGTTCGTGGCCAATATCAGCGGCGAATTAGGCGGCCGGGTCAACGCCATTCGCGGACAAGACGTCCTGTTGCGTACGGGCGAACGGACACGCCTGCGCGGCGACCTCCAAATCGACGGGTTGCCGGACATCAACCAAACCCTCTTCACCTTGCACCTCGAAGAGCTGGCCACGACCAGCGATGAAATCGAAACGCTAGTGCCCCAGCTGGCGCGCCAAACCCAGGTAAAACTACCCGACATCTTTGACCGCATGGGCGACGTCGTGTACCAAGGATCGATCATCGGCCTGTATAACGACTTCATAGCCGACGGCGCCATGCAAACCCAGCTGGGCCTGCTCGACACCGACGTCAACCTAACGTTGATCAACAAGGGCATTTATTCCGGCCGTATCGCCTCCCCTGCCTACCAGCTGGGAGAACTGCTGAACCACACCGCCTTCGGACAGGCGGCCTTCGACCTTCAGATAGCCGGTGAGGGCTTTGTATTCCGCGAAATGGACAGCGAGATGCAAGGAACACTGGACTACATCAACTATAGCGGCTACCGCTATGAAAACATCGACCTGCACGGCAACTTCCACGAGGCGCTGTTTGCCGGCCATGCGCAGATCGCCGACGAAAACCTCCAGCTGGAGTTCGACGGTTCGGTTAATTTCAACCCCAACCTGCCCGAATACTCCTTTGTCGCCACCATCAACGGCGCCAACCTCCATCCCACCGGCTTCTACACCAAAGATACTGTGCGTATACAGCATGCCGTATTGACCAGCGATTTTTCGGGCGATGCGCTGAACAATATCCAGGGCAACGTCCGGCTGGACAGTTTGCGCTTCACCCATCAATCCGATTCGTTTGCCGTACAGAGCGTTCACCTGGTAGCCGAGGGCAACGAGAAACAGCGCACCGTGCAGGTAGCGTCCGACCTTTTTGACGGCGCGCTCAACGGCATCTCGGATTGGAGTACATTCGGGGCATATTTTCGATCCGTGGCCATGCGTTACGCGCCCTCGATGGACTTAGACAACCGTGCTTCGGGAAACCAGGAGTTTGACGTGGAGCTGCACGTCAAGGATTTTGCGCCCATCGCGCCTTTCGTTGATCCCAAACTGGCCATTGCCGACGGGCTCGCGTTTTCCGGTTACTTTTCGACCCGCGACAGCCTGGCCAACTTCAATCTCGTGGCACCCAGTCTCCAATACGGCAACATACGCCTCCAAAACGTGCTGATCGACGAATCCGCCAACCAGGACACATTGCTTCTTTTAGCCTCCATTGACCGGATTTCCCTGTCAGACAGCATTTACGTCGAGAACACCCACCTGAGCAACAAACTGGCCAACGACGTGCTCTATTTTGCCGTCACGGCCGGACAAGATACTGCCACCAACGGGATTGACCTCAATGGCAACATCCATTTTGCCATGGGCCAGCCGGCTAACGTGACGTTTGATCACTCCACGGTCCGTATCGAAGATGCCCGCTGGCAATTGCATCCGGAGAGTGCGATCAGCATCCACGACGACTACGCGGAGGTGCAATCCCTGTCATTCGCCCAAGGCGAACAACGGCTGGACCTGCAAGGCACTATTTCTGCAAACCCCGAAGACCAGCTTGCCATCCGTTTCCATAAATTCGACCTCGGCACGCTAAACCCCTTCCTCGGACGCTCGGGTATTGCACTCGCTGGCGCCATAGACGGCGACCTCTATGTGTATTCGGTCGCGAAAAATCCGTTCGGCGCCGCCGGACTGACGGCCAACGCGGTCAAATTTGGTACCGCGACAATCGGTGATCTTTTTCTCAATGCAGACTACGATCCCCTCACTCAAGCCGTCAACCTCAATGCCGAATCCATATACCAAGGCGTACAAACCATGTATGCATCAGGCACATACAACACGCTGGCCGACACCGATAAACTGGATGTAAACCTCACGCTCAACCAAAGCGAATTAGCGGTTTTCCAGCCCTTTCTCAACAATTTAGTGTCGGATATCCGTGGCACAATATCGTCCAAGCTACGTGTTTCGGGCTCGTTCAACAACCTCCAGCTCAATGGAACAAGCGAGTTGCACGACGCAGAATTTATCGTCGACTATCTACGCACCCGATACCGCATCAACGATGAGGTGCGTATCGCCAATAGCACGATCCTTCTGGAAAACCTAGTCTTGCGCGATGCCCGCAACAACACCGCCACGGTCAACGGAAGCGTGGACATGGCGAACCCGCAAGTTCCCGTTATCGACGTCGGTATCGATGCCAACAACGTCATGGTGCTGAATACGACCTACCGGGATAATCCGCTCTACTATGGCCGGGCCTACGGCACGGGGCGCTTTGAATTCCGCGGGCCGACCAACGCCATCCGTATTGACATCAAGGCACGCACGGAAGCCAATACGTCCTTCAGCATCCCGCTCAATGCAACCTCCACCATCAGCGATGCCGAGTTCATCACGTTCGTCGGCAAGGACTCGTCGACCGTCTCCTCCATGCCGTCGGCATTCCTCAGCGGAATGACCATGAACATGGAACTGCAAGTACTGCCCGATGCCGAAACCAACATCTACACCGATCTGGGCGAATTAACCGGCCAGGGCGAAGGCACGATTTCACTCGGGATTTCCAGTCTGGGCGACTTCAGCATGTTTGGCGACTACGTTATTGATAATGGCCGGTTTACCTTTACCGCGCAGGATTTTATCAATAAGATTTTCGAGATCAACCAAGGCGGCACGATCCGCTGGACGGGTGAACCCACGGAAGCTACCATCAACCTGACAGCCGTCTATGCCCAGCGCACGAGCGTAGCGCCCTTGTATAATGCCGCTGGGGGCAACGCCAACGAGCAACGCGTGCTCGCCCAGGCCGAAATGAACCTGAGCGGCAGCCTGATGCGGCCAGACATTACCTTTGGCATCAATTTCCCGAACGAACCCTATATCAAGGACGAGCTGCAAAGCTACTTGTCCGACGTCAACAACATCAACCAGCAGGCGTTAAGCCTCATCGTGCGCCGCTCCTTCGCCCCGGGATCTTCTTCGGATTTCAGCCGCGAGCTCAACAACACACTCATCAGTGCCGGCACGGAACTCGCCTTCAACCAGCTCAACAATATCCTCGCCCAGTCGCTGAATTTGCGCTTTGTCGATTTCAACATCCGATCGCTCAATGACGCGAGCGCGTCGTTTCGGCTGTTTAACGACCGGGTCATTTTTACCGGCGGCGTTTCTGACCGAAGAAACCTGCAACTGCATGACCTCAACGTATTTGGGGACCGCATTGCCACGGATGCCGAACTCCTTTACCTGATCCGCAAAGACGGGCGGCTCGTATTGCGGGGAAGCAACCGTCTGAACACCAGAAACTTCCTTCTCAACCCCAACAACGACGAATATGTCAGTGCCGTAGGGCTTGTGTACCGGCAGGAATTCAATTCCTTTGGTGAGTTTTTCCGGCGCATGACGACCTGGCGCTCGGAACGGAACGTCCAGGATGATCCCATGGACGAAGACGACGAATCGCCACTGTAACTTTCTGGCAGGCAGCGTCTCTAACAGGTATGCGCACCTTGTTAAACACCGAACACCTTGCCGTCCTGCTGGCTTGCTATGCAGCCACGCTCGTACTGGGTCACCCGTGGTGGCTATTTTTCGCCCTCTTGCTGCTTCCAGATATCGGGATGCTGGGTTATGCGGCAGGGCAGCGTGCTGGCGCTATTTGCTACAATTTGTTCCACCACCAAGGTATTGCTGCCATCCTGATCATCGCCGGCTGGTACACCCAGTTGGAGTGGCTCGTTTTAGCGGGAATCGTCGTGCTGGGCCACAGTGCCATGGACCGCATGTTCGGGTATGGACTGAAATATTTCTCCGGATTTAAAGACACCCACCTGGGCCCGATTGGGAAGTAGCGGCTGGTTTCATCACAGGGGGCACCGGCGTCCCTACGCTTCGCCAGCGTCTGCGAAATAAGCCAGTACGGCTGCCGTCTGCTTCGAATTGAGGACTTCACGCAGTTGTGCTTCAGTGGCTTCCCGCACGCGCTTAACGGATTTAAACGTCTTCAACAGGCGTTCGGCAGAGGTCTTCCCGATTCCGGGAATTTGTTCCAGTTCAGTCTGGAAAGTCTTCCGGCTGCGCTGATTGCGGTGGAAGGTAATCCCAAAACGGTGAGCCTCATCCCGCAGATGCTGGATGACACGCAGCGTCTCGGATTTCTTATCGAGATACAGCGGGAATTGGTCGCCCGGATAAAACAGCTCTTCCAGCCGTTTCGCAATGCCAATCACCGTCATTTGCTTGTCGATGCCCAGCTTTTTGAGGCTTTTGAGTGCGGCGGAAAGCTGGCCTTTCCCTCCGTCGATCACCACAAGCTGAGGCAACGGCTGCTCCTCGTCCAGCACGCGCCGGTACCGCCGGTAAACGGCTTCTTCCATCGTTGCAAAGTCGTTGGGGCCGTCGACGGTCTTGACATTAAAATGCCGGTAATCCTTTTTCGACGGGCTGGCATCCTTAAACACCACCACCGCGGAAACCGGGTATTTGCCCTGAAAATTCGAGTTGTCGAAACATTCGATATGCCGTGGCAGCACGTTCATGCGCAAGTCCTGCTTCATGCGGGTTAGGATACGCTCGGTGCGGATTTCCGGATTGAGTTTTTCGTATTGGTTGAGGCGCTCCTTTTTGAAGTAGGCCACGTTCTTTTGCGACAGCTCCAGCAGCTTCTTCTTCTCGCCTACCTTCGGCACGATAAACTTGAGCTTATCATCGGTGGCGATGTCGATGGCAAAAGGCACGACGATCTCCTTGGATGCGCTTTCAAAACGGCTCCGGATCTCGGGAATGGCCAGCGTGAGCAGTTCTTCTTCGGTTTCGTCCAGCCGCCGCTTCAGTTCGATGGTTTGGGTTTGGGTCACCACGCCGTTCATTACTTTCAGGTAATTGACAAAGGCATAGCCTTGGTCAGACGCGATACTGAATACATCGATGTCGGTAATCGACGAGCTGACTACCGTCGACTTGCTTTGGTAGCGATCCAGCAAGTCCAACTTGCTTTTGATCTGATGCGCCTGTTCAAATTCCAACGCGCCGATCGCCTCTTCCAGCTGTTCCTTTAGCTTGCGGATGACGACACCGATCCGCCCGTGCAGGATATTGCTGATATCGTCAATGTCGCGATTGTAGTCGTCCTCGTCCTGCAAGCCTTCGCACGGGCCTTTGCAATTCCCGATTTGATACTCCAGGCAAACCCGAAACTTGCCTTTAGCAACGTTGTCGGGCGTGAGCGATAAGTTGCACGTCCGTAGTGGGTAGAGTTCGCGTATGGTGTCCAGGATGGTGTGCATCATGCTCACCGAGGCGTACGGGCCGAAATATTTCGATCCATCCCGGATAACTTTCCGCGTGGGAAAAATCCGCGGAAAGCGCTCGTTCTTGATGACAATCCACGGGTAGGTCTTGTCATCCTTGAGCATCACGTTGTACCGTGGCTGATGTTTTTTTATCAGACTGTTTTCGAGCAACCAAGCGTCGATTTCGGTATCAACGATAGTGAATGTAATGCGGTTTATCTTGCGGACAAGTACGCGGGTTTTGCTGTTGAGCTGATTAGCTTTGACGAAGTAGGAGCCCACGCGGCTGCGCAGGTCTTTGGCCTTCCCGATGTAAATCAGTTCGCCCGCTGCGTCCCAATATTGGTACACGCCCGGCTTGCGCGGAATCTTTGCAAGTGCTTTTCGGTAGTCGAATGTCGTCATTTTCCAATAGGCCGCATACGCACGCCGCCGAAGCCGGCACGCGCGGCCATCCCTTCATCAAAAGCCCAGCCGGTCGTCAAGCTGCGGCTGCTCCTCTTCGCCGTAGAAATTCTGATATTCGCTGCAATCCAGCGTTCGGGTCAGGCCGCCCTCGGGCAGTTCGAAATCTCCGGTGGAATAGCCCAAGCTCTCGTCGGCGTAAACTTTTTTCATGTAAATGGCAAACACCGGCAGGGCAGCATGCGCGCCTTGGCCTTGCGCCATCGAGGCGAAACTGATGCCGCGGTCTTCGGCTCCCGTCCATACCCCGCTAACCAATTCGGGGGTGATGCCGATATACCACGCGTCGGAGTTGTCGTTAGTTGTCCCGGTTTTGCCGCCCATTGGGTGGCGGATATCGTAGCGGAAGCGGATACGGCGCCCAGACCCCGCGTCCACGACGCTTTTGAGCATATCGACCATGATGTATGCGCTCTCGCTGTTCAGCACCTTATTCACCTTGGGGGCATGCTCGTAGATGGGTGTTCCGTTTTTGTCTTCAATCCGCAAGAGATAGGTAGGCTCGATCCACACACCGTGATTGACGAAGGCCGAATACGCGCCGACCATATCAAAAACAGAAGCTTCGTAGGCACCCAGCGATATTGATGGATAGCTAGGAACATCAGCGGTAATACCCATGCGGGTGGTGAGGCTCGCCACCGGCGAGGCGCCTACCTCGTTGACCATGTAGGCCGTCGCGAGGTTTTGGGACTGCGCTAAGGCCGTCCGCAGCGTAATGGGGCTACCTGCCCGATTGTCGCCGCGCGGGCTCCATGCGTTCGGACCGCTTCCGATCGTCAACGGCACGTTCGGCACTTGGAAACAAGGCGAAAAACCGTTGTCTATGGCCACCGCATAGGTAAACGGCTTGGCCGTCGAACCCACTTGGCGTGTCCCCATTTTCACCTGGTCGTACTTATAATGCTCGAAATTGATCCCGCCAACCCACGCGCGGACATAGCCGGTGTGGGGTTCCATCGACATCATCGAGTTGCGCAGGATCTGCTTGTTATAGCGGATGGAGTCCATCGGACTCATCGTCGTATCTCTATTGCCCTCCCACGTGAAGATGGTCATGGGATGAGGCGTATTAAAATCCTCTTTGATTTTATCTTCCGAGTAGCCGGCCTGCTTGAGCATACGGTACCGGTCTGACCGCCTCATACCGATATCGAGCAGTTTGGCGTTTTCGCCACGAAACAAATCCCGATTACCCTTTTCACGGTTGAATTCCTCTTGCAGGCTTTTCATCCACTCGGCCTGCGCCTCCTCGGCATAGCGCTGCATTTTGGAGTTAATCGTCGTGTAGATACGCAGGCCATCGCGATCCAGGTCGTAGGCCGACCCATCGGCTTTCGTAATGGAAAGTTCGCTAAACGTCCGTTGTATCTCGCGCTTCATGACGGCCCGGAAATAGGGAGCCAGCCCTTCCGTATGGTTGGTCATCCGCATATCCAGCACCAAAGGCTCGCGCTGAAGCTCGAGCGACTGGTCACGCGTCAGGTAATCCATGCGTTGCATGTTATCGATTACCACGTTGCGGCGCCGAATGGCGTTTTGCGGATAGCGCACCGGCGAATAAATACCCGGCCCTTTCAGCATGCCCACCAGGATGGCGGACTGCTGGGGGTTGAGCTCGTCAGGCGTGGTGTTGAAATACGTCCGTGCGGCGGACTTGATGCCAAACGTATTATACGCCCCAAAATCCACCGTGTTAAAATACATCGTGATGATTTCTTCCTTGGTATAGTTCCGCTCGAGCCGCACAGCCGTGATCCACTCCTGAAACTTCTGAATAATACGCTTGCCCGTGCTGCGGGCGCGCCCCTCCGAAAACAGGTTGAGGGCCAACTGTTGCGTAATGGTACTCGCGCCCTGCCGCTTACCCACCAGATTATAGAAGATAATTGTAAAAGTACGCTTAAAGTCAATCCCCGAGTGCGTATAGAAACGCTTGTCCTCCGTAGCGACCAAGGCTTGTACCAAGTACGGAGACAGCTCGTCGTAGCGCACGTTGGAACGGTTTTGAACGAAATAAGTGCCCAGCACCACGCCATCCGAGGAAATCACTTCGGATGCCAGGTTGCTCTTGGGATTTTCCAGGTCTTCGAACGTTGGCAACTTGCCAAACAACCCTAATCCTACGCTGAGAATAAACAGAAATCCCGCCAGAATCCCACCCACGATGATTGTCCAAAAAGTACGCGTGTAGCGCCGCGTATCTTCAAGGGTCAATCCGTTTTTCTTATTCTTCTGTTTCTTCATTTTGCATTCCTAGTTTAGCGTTATTGTCAATGCCGTTCACGATAGATCGTATAGTAATCATCGATGGATTCAAAATCAGATAACGTGCCAAAATTGTCCTCGGTAACAATAAACGTATTATACAAATCGGCCGGCACCTTCATGATGTCGGCCATGAGCGGCATAATCCGGGTTTCGTAGAGCTTCACGTCCTCATAACTCCGAAACGGGCCCACATACAGCAGCTGATTTTCGCCGTTAACGACTTCTACCTGGTGGGCGATGGCCACGCGGGCGTAGCGTGTACGGTTAAACTGGCCGATACCGAAGCGCGACGGCGCCAAGTTGACCGAGCCGTGCATCACATTGATGACAAAGAAGTACGTCGCCGAATCGGGTAGCAAGGACATATCCCGATAGGGATTTTCGTTGACGGTAGCCGTCACGATGCGCTGCGCGATTTGCTGTCCTGTCAATTGCCCGCCCGAAACGTCCCCCGTGGCCAGTTGCTGGTTGACGGGCCGTTGCCCGGACACGTTGAGCTCCCGGCGTGGCGTACTGGCCAGCACGGGACGGCTTTCGATCCGCAATTGCGGCCAAAGTGTCACCACTGGCTCATCCACAAAGCGGCCACGATCCCGATCGACCTCGTATATCGCATACGTGCGACTTGCCAGCGTATCCCGATGGACATCAATATACGCGAGGTGCTGCCGGGCCAGCGGGGTCACCAAGCTATCCTCGGGGAAGCGCTCGACGAGCTGGTTAAGGCTGGATTCGAATGCCGCAATATCCGCCGTGCGCCCCACGGCCAAGGATCGCAAATAGGCCAGCTGGCTCGATATGCCCGACGGCGGGTTTCCTTTGCCCAACATATCGTCCACTTGCCCAATCACTGCCGGGTATTGCCCATCGACGTACTGCATATACACCGCCTCGTAAAGCTCGTTGAACGCCTCGCGCTCCTGTTCCACCTTCACCAGATACAGCGGATCGCGGATGATATGGCTGTAAAGGGCGTCCGGATATTCGGTCAGGAGCTTGTCGCGGTAATAGGCCGACCGGCCTGGTTCGACATCTGTATATACCCGATAGAGGTTGTAATAGATCAACGGGGTTTGTCCATGGTCAGGAAATCGATCCAGCACATTTTCGTAGGCGCGGGCTGCCGCATTCATGTCCCGCAGTCCGTCGCGGTAGATGTCTCCGGTGTTGATCAGCGCGCTATGCACTTTCAGGTTCGACGAGTCAAGCTGGTTGTCGTCGAGTGGCAACTGGGTGAGGTATCTGTCGCGAATAGCGCCCGCCCAAGCTAAGCTGTCAAATGCAGCAACCTCAATCGGCACGTCAGCGATCCCGTCAGCGCTCGTAGTCGCGCCAGGAGCGGCCGCGGAGTTGCCCAAGCTGGCTACGCTGCCAAACTTCCAGTTGTCCGCCAGCGACCGGTTGCCCCACCGCCGCCTGAATTCAGCAAGCCCCATACCCATCGCATCAGGATTGTTGAAATAAAAACGGCTATCCGAATAGGTCGTCATGGGGTCAATAAAGTCGCTATCAAAAGCCGTTGTACGTCGTCCCGAGGACTGTTGCCCCCCCCTTTCGGCTAATGTCGCCTTCTGCGCTTCGTCTTCCAGTATTTTGGCATACTGCCTGACGATAACGGAGTCAATCGCGGCCATCCGCTGAGGCTCAGATAGTCCGGCGAGATGTTGGAGACTGTCTTGAAACGCGACAATGCGCAATTGGCTGACCAAAGCATCTAGGTTGGCAATCTTGCGCTGGACTTGGACGATATCCGGAAAGTCGGGCGGCAGCACGGCGGCCGTGCTGTCGTAATACGTTTGTGCCAACTCATAGTCGCCCGTATCAAAATAGTGGTCGGCTAGCCTCAAGTACGAAAGCGTGGTTTGGTAGCGGTTAGTGCCTTGGTGCCGCAAGGCGAGGTTATAATGCTGGATCGCTTGCTCCATGTGCCCGTCTTGGGCATACAGCTCAGCCATCTGGTGGTAGATCTGGTCTTTGAACTGCTTATTCTTGTCATCGCGCAGCATCCGTCGCAACAACGCCACACGTGCGCCTTGGTCGGCATTATCCTCCGTGATGAGAAACACCCGCTGGAGATTGGCCTGAAAGGCCATCAAGTAGGGGGCATTGCTCCGCACCACACGCGTATAGTGGCGATACGCCTCTTCATCGCGCCCTTGGCCGGCCAACAGCTGCCCCAGCAAAAAGTGCCAGCGCAGGGTGACGCGCCGCTCGCGGGTATGTTCAATGGCTTGCAGCAGCATATCGATGGCGGAGGCATTGTCGCCGATGTGTATGTAATGCTTGGCCTGCGTGGCAAACGCCATGCCCCGGGATTTCCGGTCTTGTTCAAGCCCCATAAACACGGTATCCAGTACGAGGCCGGCTTCCGTTTGGCTGCCCAGTTGCATCAGTGCGCGGGCTTTCCACACCAGCGCCCCCTGGCGGTACTGCGGCTCATCGGCATAGGAATTCGCCGTATACGTAAAAAACTCAAGTGCGTTAAAATAATTGCCCTTCAGGTAGTTGGCTTGTCCGGTCAGAAAATAAGCCGTGCTAACATACCGGCTTTTGGCCTTTTCGTTAATGATGACGCGGGCTTTGCCAGCGACCGAATCCATCAGTGCGCCATAGTTGGCGCCCGCCTGCTCGGGGGGCTCCACGAAGACGGGGAGCAACTGCTGGTAGTTGTCGCGGTGGGCGTCAAACTGGCTTCGGCTCACGTC